>NZ_JBMKHT010000004.1:0-155849 GCF_049238165.1 Enterobacter cloacae complex sp. IR5422
CAGGGCCAAAATCAGCCACGAAGAGACGATTTTGGGCTGAAAATTGGAAAATTGAGCCACAGGACGTCGATAAAGGACGGTTTGGGGCGTCATATCGGGAGCTGCGGACCACTTAATCGCAACTTCCCTAAAAGTAGGAAGCTGGTCTAAGCCATCATTTATATGTTGAGTAAATGCTTCCATTTCTTTAGTCATTGGTTTCATACCTCGTAACGCTGGGTTTACCATTTGGTAGCCTGGATCGGTAGTATAACCATACAATGCACCTACTTGCTCATCACTGAGTAAAGCAGACAGAGCAGGATCTCGATTATCCGCCAATTCTCTGCCACGAGTAATCCATTTTTCGGCTCGTTGTTTCCCCACGGCTTCGCTTAAGCTCATCCTTGGCGAAGCTGAAGCTGTAACAGGTTCCGCACTAACGCGCGGCATTGATTTACCAGCCCGCCACGTATCAAACCGTGCCCCGCCTTTAATACCAGCCCCGCCGCCGATAACGGAGCCGATCAGCATCCCCCATTTCTGACCGTCGCTACCTTCGCCACACAGCATTCCACCCGCGTAGCCACCAATAGTCCCACCGCCCATCGCACCGAGGGTACTCAGAAGGGCGATTGCTGGACTGGCTAGCACCGCCATGGCTCCGGCACCAACGGCGAGCATCGTCCAGTTCACCCATTCCGGGATTTCAGGACTTATTTCATCGGTCTGAACTTTGCTTCCACCGATAATAACATTACGCGATCCCTGACTAATCTCAGCGCTGCATGTCAATTTATCGCCTGTGCGAGAGGCGGGAAAGTTGTTGATGTAAACTTTTATCGAACCTTCCGCAACCCGTTGCAGGCTACCGCTGTGCTCATCACACTCTCCGGCTGACAGGTGAGCGCGGATCGCCTTTCGGCTGTTGATAAAAACATTGGGTGAACCTTCTTTTAGCGTACCGGTAGTATGGCGTGGAGCCCATGACATACTGCCGAGGAGCTCACCCAACCCACCCGCAGCGCATGCCCCAGCCGCAACGGCAGAAACAGCAACCAGCGCGGTCCCTCCGGTGACGACAACGGCAGCTGCGCCCAGAATGGCCCCGCCCACCAATCCTGCAATCATCCAGCCTTTTGAGGCTGTATGTGCAATCTCATCATCTACGCGAGCAGCCTGACATTCGGACATGGCTATTCGGCTCGCTGTGCCATCAGATACTTACGGATCCGGTCGGCTGTATCAAGCGGGTCAGAACCAGACACCTGGCGGCATACGGAAAGCTGTGAAAGTAGGTGATGTGATTTGTCTGCGAAAGTCGTCCACAGCGCGTAACGAAGGGGTTGGCTCCCCGGAACGGGTGCAATACTGAGTGGTTTACCCTGTTTTTCAAAAAGCAAATATTGCCCCTCTTTCGCCCGCTGAAGCGAAAGATGTCCATACAGTTCCTGAATGTTTTCAAAGACACTCAATTCCTTACTCTCACTATCAAGCGCAAAAAATGGCCCCTGGCTGTCGGCAGCGAGCATTTCTCTAGTTTCAGTCTGAGCCGGTTTGTGGAACTTAATACTGCGAATAATTTCCTGATATTGATTATGATAATAATCGCTAAACTCGCCCGGGCAAGTACCGATATAACACACCATCTTTTGGCCGCCAGGATGGTCACCGAGCAAAATAACGGTCTGTCTCTGGAAAATGATCGCATTATCATTTTTGAATTGATAAAAAAGCTCAACCGCCGGGAGACCATCAACAGAGGTCATCTGCGAGGATTCGAGACGAAAGTCGGGCACCGTAATTTCCAGTTCACGTACCAGCCTTGTTGCCGCATCATGGACTTTATCTTCGTTTTTAGCACTCGCACGAGAAACAACAAAAGTAAACTCGCTGGCTCCGTTATCACTCAGGGTAAATAAATTCATGGTTCTGTCTTTAAATACATCGGGTAAGGCAAGGGATGCTTCCTGAAGAATATATTCAGCCATTCGGGTTACTCTTATTTATTGCCATTAATAACAAAAAAACTATCCACTTCCTGCTGGATTTCACCCTGAAGGGATGCGCCAGGCGGATCGATGACATTTTGTCCATCATCAGGGTTCAAATGTAATTCGCCGGAAAGCGTATTAATTTGCGCATTCTGTTTCGCAGTAAAGTTAAAGTTATTACCAATGATATGGACGCTGCCGTCTTTTGATAGCTCGATGGCGCTTTCACCACATTCCAGTCTCAGCGTATTTCCTGCGGAAAGTATAAAATTATTAACGACTTTATCGTTTCGACTGTTCCCCGTCAGGCATACCACATCGCCTTTAATCCCTGATTTCTGATTTTTCGCTACCCGTAAGGTTTCATCTTCGCCAACAAACTGGGTTCGATTTTTTTCAGTAGAATGTGTTTCGTCGTTTTTGACGTTAATATCAAGATTGCGCTCGGCCTGGATCCATACCTGCTCTGCGCCCGCTTTATCCTCAAACCGCAGGGCGTTGGCATTGTCCACGGAACCGTCTTTCGTGCGGCTCATAAAGCCCATCTGCGTCGCCGCAGCTGGCAGCGCCCACGGCGGCATGCTCGCGTCGTTGTACACGCGACCGGTAATGATCGGACGGTCCGGATCGCCGTTGATAAAGTCCACCACCACCTCATCGCCCACGCGCGGGATTTGCACCCCGCCGTAGCCCTGGCCCGCCCACGCGCTCGACACGCGCACCCAGCAGGAGCTGGTGTCATCGCCCTTCGCCAGCCGGTCCCAGTGGAACTTCACCTTCACCCGACCGTATTTGTCCGTCCAGATACTCTCGCCCTTCGGCCCCACCACTTTCGCCGTCTGCGGGCCGTAGGTGCGCGGCCACGCCGTGGTCTGCGCCGGACGGTAGGCCACCGCCGACGGGATGACCGTAAAATCGGTACGGTGAATGGTCTCCCCCTCGCCGCTGGCATAGCGGTTCTCTTCGA
The DNA here is from genome assembly GCF_049238165.1 of Enterobacter cloacae complex sp. IR5422. Taxonomy (NCBI): domain Bacteria; kingdom Pseudomonadati; phylum Pseudomonadota; class Gammaproteobacteria; order Enterobacterales; family Enterobacteriaceae; genus Enterobacter; species Enterobacter cloacae complex sp. IR5422. The sequence continues at coordinate 2,941 of NZ_JBMKHT010000004.1, forward strand.
GGTGGTAACCCGCCGCCGTGACCAGATACTCCCCGTTGTCGCTGAAGAACGGCGCGTTGGTTAACGTGAAGGTGTGCCCCGGCGCAATCCCCGCCGCCGTCGCGGTGGCCTGAATCTGCTGATGCTCCACCTGCCAGCGCTCCTGACGGATACGGGCATAGAACTCCCCGTGCCCCTTGTCCACAAAGCGACCCGGCCAGTCGTACACGTCGATGCTGCCCGGCGTCGGCGACGCCGGGTTCTGCTGGGCCTGGAACAGCCACGCGTTCGGCTTGCGGAAGTCATAGTCGTCGAGGCTGTAAATCCCCGGCGTCACGCTGTCCTCCAGCGCCCACTGGCTGATGCCCTCTTCATCCGTACTGCCGCCGGACGGCGTCTGGTGGTAAGGAATAACCTCATAGCCGCTGAACGGCTGGTACTGCGTGGCGGCATCGGTGAGCACCAGGGTGTGCTTGTCCGCCTCATGGCGGAAGTGATACGCAATCCCCTCCAGCTCCATCAGGCGGCTGATGAAGTCCAGGCTCGACTCCTGATACTGCACGCAGTAGTCCCACACCCGGTAGCTGCCGGTGAGTTTATCCTCAACGTTGACCTGATGCTCACCCAGCAGGGTTTTCACAATCTGCGGCACCGTCTGCCCCTGGAAGATACGCAGGTTGCGGTCGCGCTTCATCGGCCACAGGTCCGGCTCCACCGTCAGCTGGTACACCGCATAGCGGGTGCCCGTCAGCTCAACGGCGCTGACCGCCACCCGGGTAATCTTGCCGTTTATATAGCGGGGCGTCAGCAGGCTCTGCGTCGGGATGGTCACCGTGACCGGCTGGCCCAGCAGCTTACTGCGGTCAATGCGCGCGTCCGTGCCGAGCACGGTCAGCGTCAGCGCGAACGACTCGGACATCGCCTCGCGGCCCGTCAGTTTCCAGAACAGAAGCCCCTCCACCGGGAGCTGAACGGTAATTCGGTTGAGCATAATCTTTATTCCATCTAGCTTATGCGATGCAGATAAGAGGTTCTGCATCTGTGATAAAGCGTCATTCAAGAAAGGGGCTTTTCCCTCTTGATCATCCAAAAAACAAGAGAGTAGATTTTCAGTGACTCTGATGTGACAAATAAACCTACATTCAACCAGATGTTTGAAAAATCAAACATACTTACTAAAAGAGGGAACAATGAGACCGAACATCTGAATGAAATCAAGCGAAATAATTCCTGAGCGAGGGCAAGTTTAACCGCTCCGATCTTTCGCTTGAAGAATAAACAGGCCGAAGTACACAAAGAGAGTAATAAAAGTAAGTCAAGCACAAAAAAAAGCATGACCAAAATGCTGAAACCATCACCTGCATAATAATGCAACGAATCACTAAACGCTTTTGCGTCAGAAATGAATGGAATTCTGTGCTGGCGAACTGAATTCACGCAATAAAGCAATATTGCGAGAAGATCCATACTTCCCCAGAAATACCATAGATGGCTATTTAAATGAGCGAGGTTGTTTAGTGTACGCCCGTTATTGTTATTTAAAAAAATGGGGGAGCACATATTGGCTTCAACTCAACCCTCCGGGTTAGGAATAAATTCAAAACGCACAAACAGGAGAGACAATCTTCTCGTACTCCTTGGAATGAAGCCTAAGACTTCGAAGATCGTACACTTCCATAGTCTCCCCTGTTTATATTCCTACGGATTCACCAGCCAGGTGCCCGGCTTGGTAATATCCAGCGTCTGGCCACGCGTTCTTCCGTTGCCCTGCAGTTCAATCTTCGCCTCACCGGCTGGCAGCTTGAGCGATGCATAGCCGTTGGTTCCCGGGCGCAGCGCTTTTGGCTCGCCGTTCACTTTCAGCGTTTCGCCGTCGAGGATGCGGATATAGACCAACGCAACAGGGCTCGCGGCAGGCGGTGGCGTATGCTGTGCCGTCGCCGGTTCGCTCACCTTCGCCGTTTCTGGCTTCACGTCTGGGGCGTTCGCGGCGGTTTCGGTTGGACGCGTCTCTGCCGGTGCCTGCGCAGCCTGCTCTGGCGCATCTTTGCCGCCGCTAAACAGCATCGCGCCAGCGACAACGCCGACCAGCACGCCTGCGGCAACCATGCCCGGGATCCTGTAGCGACGCCAGTCGAGCAGCGACGCCGGTTTTTCGTCTTCCACCGGTACCAGCATCGTGCCGGGCTTTTTCGCCGTCAGCACATCGTTGATACCCGCGACCGGCATTTCAATCAGCGCGGCGAACTCGTCGATGGACTGCGGACGATCCTCCATGTGCAGCGCCAGCGCGCGGTCAATGGCCTGCAGCAGCGGAATGGAATAGCCCTGCGGCATGATTTCCACCAGCGGTTTGCAGGTATCCTGAATCGAGCGCACCACGCTGACCGGCGGCGGAGAACCCACAATCAGGGTACGCAGCACGGCGCCGAGGGCGTAAATGTCCGTCCACGGGCCCTGCTCGCTTTCGTTGTCGTCGGTGTATTGCTCGATCGGCGCAAAGCCCGGGCGCAGCATGGTTTCCGTTTCATCGGAAAGGTTACCGATGGTGCGGCGCGCGGAGCCGAAATCAAGCAGCACCGGCAGACCGTTATCCTGGATCTGGATGTTATCCAGCGAGATGTCTCGGTGCAGATAGCCTTCGTCATGGATGGTCTTGATCGCACCGAACAGCATCGGCAGGGTGCGGCGGATCCAGGCTTCGTTGATCAGCTCCGGCTTTTCCTCGCGCAGGCGCGAAAGCGTGGTGCCGCTGTAAAACAGCGTCCCCATGTAGGCCGTGTCGTTTTGCACCCAGAAACGCAGGACGTGCAGCAGGTTCGGGTGGTTAAAGCGCGCCAGCAGACGGGCTTCCTGGATAAAGCTGTTCAGGCCTGCGGAAAACGCTTTGCCAAAGCGCTCGCTGCGCAGCACCAGGGTCATGTCGTCGCCGCGTACGGCGAGCGAGGAAGGCATAAATTCTTTGATAGCGATAGTGCGTTCGAGCTGGTGATCCCACGCGCGATAGACAATGCCAAAACCGCCGCCGCCGATCACCTCTTTGATTTCAAACTCGTTGAAGCGGTACCCGACCGGGAGCGCGTTTGGGACAGTCCGATTGTTATCATTATCCGTCATCTTTTACAGTTCTCTTGATGATTATTACGCGGCAAACTGACAGTGAAACTCGCCCTGCTCGCAGGTGACGTGCAGACGTCGGTACTGTTCGTCGCTGCGGCTGGCGGTAAGTAAGATCTGGCTCATCTGAGGCAGCAGGGTGTTGGTCAGAATAGCATCCACCATGCGGCCGCCGGACTCCACCTCGGTGCAGCGCTGAACAATCTGTTCCACCACGCTGTCGTCAAACTCAGAAATAATGCTGTGATTCTCCTCCAGACGACGCTGAATACGCTTAAGCTGCAGGCGAACAATCTGCCCCAGCATCTCGTCGCTGAGCGGGTAGTACGGCACCACCAGCAGACGGCCCAGCAGCGCCGGTGGGAACACCTCCAGCAGCGGCTGGCGCAGCGCGCCGCTTAAGGCCTCAGGCTCCGGCATGAGGTCCGGATCGGCGCACATGGCGCTAATCAGCTCGGTGCCAACGTTGGAGGTCAGAATAATAATGGTGTTGCGGAAATCAATATGGCGCCCCTCGCCGTCTTCCATCCAGCCTTTGTCGAAGACCTGGAAGAAGATCTCGTGGACGTCCGGGTGCGCTTTCTCAATTTCGTCCAGCAGCACGACGCTGTATGGACGGCGGCGGACGGCCTCGGTTAATACCCCGCCTTCACCATACCCTACGTACCCCGGAGGCGCACCTTTTAAGGTGGAGACGGTGTGCGCTTCCTGGAACTCGCTCATGTTGATGGTAATGACGTTCTGCTCGCCGCCGTACAGAGATTCGGCGAGCGCCAGCGCGGTTTCGGTTTTACCGACGCCCGACGGACCGCACAGCATAAAGACGCCCACCGGCTTGTTCGGGTCGTCCAGCTTCGCCCGGGAGGTTTTCACGCGGCGGGCAATCAGGTCCAGACCGTGACGCTGGCCGATAACGCGCTGGTTCAGCGTGTCGGCAAGGTTGAGTACCGCGTCGATCTCGTTTTTCACCATCCGGCCCAGCGGGATCCCGGTCCAGTCAGAGACGACCGCGGCGACCACGTTTTCATCCACCGCGGCAAACAGCAGCGGCTCGTCTCCCTGTAAGGCGTTCAGCGCCTGCTGCTGTTCCGCCAGCTGGCCGCGCAGCTCGGCGGTATCTTCTTCGCCCGCCGCGAACAGCGCGGCGCGCAGGCGGATAATCTCCTGCACCAGGCTGCGCTCTTCTTCCCAGCGCCGGGCCAGGGCTTCGCGTTTTGTCTCATACGCGTCGCGTTCGGCGCGTAATGCCGTGACGCGCTCGGCGTCACCGGCCCCCACGCGCGCTTCGCGTTCTGCGATCTCAATTTCCACGTCCAGCGCGGCAAGGTGGCGCAGGCAGTCTTCCAGCTGCGCAGGCGGCGCGCTCTGGCTGACCGCGACGCGGGCGCAGGCGGTATCGAGCAGCGCAACGGCTTTGTCCGGCAGCTGACGCGCCGGGATGTAGCGGTGGGACAGCTTCACCGCCGCGCTGACCGCTTCGTCGAGCAGCAGGACCTGATGGTGCGTCTCCAGCGGCGACACGGTGCTGCGCAGCATCAGAATGGCTTTCGCTTCGTCCGGCTCGTGAACCTGCACCGTCTGGAAACGACGGGTCAGCGCCGGGTCTTTCTCAATGTACTTTTTGTATTCTGCCCAGGTGGTGGCGCCGATGGTGCGCAGCTGGCCGCGCGCCAGGGCTGGCTTCAGCAGGTTCGCCGCATCGCCAGTCCCCTGCTGGCCGCCTGCGCCAATCAGGGTGTGGATCTCATCGATAAACAAAATGATCGGCGTGGCGCTGGACTGGACTTCGTTAATGAGCGCCTGCAGACGGGCTTCAAACTCGCCTTTCATGCCTGCACCGGCCTGCAGCATACCGATATCCAGCAGCCACAGCTGAATGTTCTGCAGCGGCTCCGGCACGTCGCCGTCGGCGATACGCAGCGCCAGCCCTTCCACCACCGCCGTTTTCCCGACTCCGGCCTCCCCGGTCAGCAGCGGGTTGTTCTGACGACGGCGCATCAGGATATCCACCATCTGGCGGATCTCCTCATCGCGCCCGACAACAGGGTCAATCTTGCCTTCCCGGGCGCGGGCGGTCAGGTCCTGGCCATACTGGGCCAGCGTCCCCTGTGCAGCCGGAACCGCCCCCGCCGGTGCGTCGACGGCGGCAGCGGCCTGCTGCGTCTCTTTGCTGTTGGCGCAGATGGTATCGAACTGCTCAATCAATACCTCGACGTTAAGGCGGGTGAACTGCGCCGAAATGCTTTTCAGCACGTTGGCCAGGTTCCAGGTTTTGAGTATGCCGATCAGCAAATGGCCGCCGCGAATGCGGCTGACGCCAAACTTCAGTGAGCCAAAGACCCAGGCGCGCTCCACGGCGCTGTCGATATGCTCGGAGAGATCGGAAACGGAACTCGCCCCGCGCGGAAGCACATCCAGCGCGGCAACGATGTCGCGCGTCAGCTGCTGCTCGTCGAGGGCAAAGTGGCGGATGACCTGCTGCAGATCGCCATCCTGCTGCTGCATCAGCTGATGCAGCCAGTGCACCAGCTCAACATAGGGGTTGCCGCGCAGCTTGCAGAACGCAGTGGCGCTTTCCAGAGAGGTAAATAACAGCGTATCCAGTTTGCCGAAAAGCACGGCACGGCTAATTTCTGACATGTTAGTTTCCATTAACAATGATTCGGTAGACGGAAGGATTACCGCTCTGCGCGATACACCAGATCGCCGCGCGGGACAGGCTGCGGCTGAAGGCCCAGCCAGGTGTTATAGCCCAATCGCGCATGGCTGCCGAGCGTGGCGCCCTGCACCGCGTCTTCGCGCAGGATCACCCGCGTTTCCCATTCAAACTCCACTCCAGCGTACTGACGCACCCAGTCGCGCAGCTCGGTCACCCACGCTTCACCCGGCAGAAAGCGGTTGTACTCCTCCGCGCTCAGCGGGCCAATTTCGATGCGAAACTTATGCTGCACGTCGCGGACGGCGACGCCGAGAAAGGCCGATTCACCCATGCGCGGCATGCGGCGTCCTTCCCCAAGCTGCGCCTGCTCGCGCGTGGAGAGCGGCATCCACTGCGGCACGTTGCTGACCAGTTTGACCGGCGCCTTAAAATAGCTGCGCAGGATCTTCTCCAGCCCCTCCGGATCCCGCCCGTGACGGGTCAAGTGCCCGGCGTGGGTAAAGCGCGCGTGTGAGCTCAGGCTGCCGTTTTCCATTTGACCCGGCTGGCCCATACCAATCAGCGACGCCAGATAGCCCTCAAAGCGCTTGTTATCGGCGCGGTCCAGCGAGACGGTCGGCTGCGCATCCGCCCAGGCGCGGTAAAACAGCAGCGCCAGACGATGGTGGAACAGATCGGCAAACGCGCTCAGGCTGGTGTCCTGATGATGATAAATACGCTCGCGGGCGTACTCGGTCATGTGGACCGGCAGCGGGCCGTTCGGGCCAAACAGGCCGAAGCTGAGGATAGAGACCTCATGCAGCCCGCTCTGTTCCCGCTGACGCACCCTGGCCAGCGTCGACGGGGCAAAACTCATCGACGGCTGCTGGCCGATGCGCAGCGGTTCAAATTTTGGCAGCGGCGCGCGGCCCAGCGGATAGCGCTCGCCGCCCTGGGCATCAATGCGCCTTAACAGCTGAAACAGATCGTAGCGCCAGGGCGTCTCGCGGACGCCGTACCAGAACGCATCCGGCAGCTTCGTCAGGCGATGCACGCGCAGCGGTGCAGTGGCGGCGTCACTCATATCAGCGCCCTTTTACCCATGCGCGGCGCCCAGTAGCCAATCTCGCCGCGCTGCTGACTTTTCAGGGTGAACTCGGTGAAGCTGTTGATAGAGACCAGACGGGCAAAGAGGCGCTCCATCACGCTGCCGAAGAGCCACGGACTGGCCCCCGAAAAGGCTCGCTCATCCACCGTCAGCGTAATGCCGATCCCGCGGGCGAACACGACCGGACCGGGTTCAGGCACGCGGCGGTGAACCGGCTCCAGCACGCAGTGGCGCACCCCCTCCACCTGACGCGCAACGGGCGTTTCGGCCAGGTTGGCATAAAGCCCTAACAGCTGGCGCAGCGCGGCAGCCCCCTCCTCATTGTCACTGTCCATCAGGCTGAGGTAGTTCATCTGCAGCTGGCTGATAAGCCGCCAGGTGCTGAACCCTTCTGCCAGCGCCGGACGCGGCGGCGTCGGCCCTTTACGCAGGGTGAGGGATTTCACCGGCATGGAGTCAGCCATAATGAACTCCCCGAGCTCCTGCTGCAGCATCAGCGGCAGGTCACGGCTGGTGCAGAGCACCTCCGCAGAGATATAGCGCAGATTTTCCTGCCACGGCGCGTGCTGTTCATCCACCAGCGAGACGAAGACCTCCGAGCCGATATAGCCGGTACGGGTGCCGTAGCGCAGCGCGTGCTCGGACAGCACGCGCTGCTCGCGTCGCAGGGAAAAATAGGCCCCGTAGTTGCCCGCATCGCCGCTCCAGGTGCTCCAGAACGGACGAAACGTCTGGTCATCACGCTGGCCGTCCGCGCTGCCATAGATTTTTTTTACCGCGTAGATTTCATAATCCAGCGGACGGATGTTATCGACCACCAGATGGTATTCATGCTGACCGTCATTTAGCTTCTGCCGCGCCGCAACTTTCGGGAAAAGGTTGATGACCGGGGTGCAGTGCAGCGCCAGATGGCTGGCATCGACCACGCGCTCCAGCTGTTCATCCGACTTATCCAGCAGGATGAAGATGTCGAAGGCTTTTTCTTCTTCACAGCGCTGGATCAGCGTGCTCAGGCCGCTGAGGCTAATGAAGCGGAAACGGGCCGGAAACGCGAAATACTCCTGCAGCAGGCGATAGCCGTCAAAGTTACGCAGATCGTCCGGCAGCAGCGCCTGGTCAGGCTCAAATCCCTCCTGGCGCAGCGCGTCCGTCGCCAGCAGCTGCCGCTGCGGCTGCGGGCTGACCGTCTGACAGACGATCCCGGCGTGGTGCTCCATCACCAGCTCCAGCAGCTTCAGCGCCTCGATATCCGGACCGGCGAGGAAAAATTCCAGACGGTCGAAGTCCAGGTGCCCGAGATGTTGCGGGCCGTCGCAGGCGATGCGGATCCGCAGGGCGCTGCCGATCCCCCGCTGGCTCAGACCCAGCTGTGCGAGGGGCAAATCGGCGGGAACTCCGCCCAGCTCAACCTTGTCGATTTTCAGCGGCAGCAGGTTGACCTCGTGCGCCGTGGTATAGCTGCAGGTCACGCCGGTTTTTTTCAGCGCCAGGCTGTCCATCATGGTGCCGCGCGGCACGACGAAGCCCTTGCTCAGGTCGCCCCGGCTGCTGTCGGGCTGAATCTCCGCAATCGCCATCGACGGCGTGGGCGCAAGATAGTTCGGCGCAATCATCTCCAGCAGACGCTGGGAGAAGCGCGGAAACTCCGCGTCCATTTTCATCTGCACGCGGGAGGTCAGGAAGGCGAACCCTTCCATCAGACGTTCGGTATACGGGTCCGCCACGTCGATGCCGCGCATGCCCAGCCGTCCGGCGACTTTCGGGTAGCGTTCGGCAAACTCGGCCCCCATTTCGCGCAGGTAGGCCAGCTCACGGTTGTAGTATTCGAGCAGTTTACTTTCCATGATTACCCCGCATCTTTCAGTTCAAAATGGCCGTTTTCCAGATCGACATCGGTGCGAAACAGAAACTCCAGCGGGTACGGCACGCACCATAAACGCCCTTTGATCTCGATGGAGAGCACGTTGTGCAGATCCAGCGAGGAGGTATCCGACACGCAGCGGACCTGCAGCCCCTGCGGCAAAATGCGTGGTTCAAAATTGATGATGGCCTCGGTGAGCTTGCGCTGAATGTCGTGCCATTCGATGTCCGACATTCTTTTCCCGGCCAGGGGCGCGACGCCGAAGTTAACCACCGAGCGGCTCACGTGCGGTAGCGCGCTTAAATCGCCGGAGGCATCGTGGTTGATGGTATTAAACAGCCACTGCAAATCGCGCAGCACATTGCGGCGCAGGGCGGCGTGGGTGATCAGATTGCTGTTGGCCGACTCACGCTTTTTTTCCGGGTCGTTATCAGTGAGGCGATCGAGCAGCGAGGGCTGCATTTTGTCGCGCGCCCCCACCTTCTCCTGCTTGCTGCGGGCTTGCCAGCCGCTGCGCAGCAGATCGCCTTCGCCAGCGGGATTACTCATCGGCTCCATCCGTCGCAAACGTCACGAGGCTTAAGGACAGCAGCGGGCTTTCGCTTTGCTCGCTCAGCCAGGCCTTCTGGCCCTGGCCTTCATAGAGCGTGCCGTCAGTATCGAGCGGGTGCCAGTCGGTGGTCCGCCCGAGTTTAACCGCGTCAGAAGCATCGGCGGCAAACGGGTAACGCGCCGGGATCTGGCACACCTGCTCCGTCCCGTCCGTCAGGCGCACCAGCGCGTGACGCCAGACCAGATCGGTCACGCTGGCAGGCGCCTGGAAACGGATCTCCGCGATAGCGTTAAACGGCAGCCAGAAATAGCGGCCGTTGACGATGGTTTCGCATACCGGGCCGAGACGGGCATCGCCGTCCATCAGCCAGTCAAAGGCCTGCGTCTCCTCGTTTTCGAGGGTAATCTGGCCGGGGGTGGCCTGCGCCTGCTCAAGGGCTTCCAGACGCAGCGCCTGCGCGCGCTCGCCCTCCTCGCTCAGCGCCGCCGCAAGGGTGGTTAGCCACGGCCACTGGGTTTCAGGCATCGCCGGACGCGCCTGTCCCGCCATCACCTGCGCGCGCTGCAGCTCGCCCTGAATGGACTGCTCCAGCAGCGTGACGGTGGGTTTCGCCTGCGGCTTCAGCGCCAGCCAGCTTTTCAGCTGGGTCAGGGCACGCGTCCAGTTGCCGCTAAGGGTTAAAAACTGCACGAACGCGGCGCGGAGGTCGGCATCCGCCGGACGGGCTTTGATTTCTGCTTCCAGACGCGCGAGCGCGTCGTTGAGCGACTCACCCGCCAGGTGTTGATAGAGCGTATTCATCGCCATTCCTTAATTTGCCGCGCGCCATGCGCCAACGGCCGGATCGCGCAGCTGAGGACGCAGGGTGTCAATCAGCACGATATTCAGCGGGGTGCCGGGTGCCACCCAGGCGCTCCAGGTTTTTTTCACCGCGGCGATACGCGCCTGCAGCTTTGCATCGTCGCTGGCGGTTTCACGGGAGATCTCCACCGCGACGGTGCCGTTGCTCTTCCAGCTGTTCAGGGCGCTGTCGTAAGGCAGGATCATCCAGCTCTGGTCGCTGTTTGGGGTGCTGAATACCATGCGCTCTTTGTTGACGGAGGTGATCAGCGCGTTTTCCGGGTCGGCGCTCTGATTCAGCCCGGTGACCGGGAAGCCATGAATGTACGTTACCGCCATCTCTTTCTGCCCGCCGTTGCGGGACTGCGAAACAACGGTGTGTCCGCTCAGCCAGCTGCCGTTGCCGCAGCGGGTGGTGTCAGAATCCGGAATGAAGAGCGCCGGTGCAGAGGCGCCCCCTTCCCAGAAGGTGCGCAGGTGGCAGCCGTCCTGCAGGGTAAACTCCTGCCACGGCGTACGGTCGGCGGCAACGGTGCGGGAAGCCACGTTCTGATCGGGCGGCAGTAACGCGCCGCTGGCTGGGGTGGCGGTGACGGTCGCAGCAGGCGCGGCCTGCTCCTGTTTCACCACCAGCGCCCAGTCCTGCGCTTTGCCAGCCGTGCCCTGCGCCAGCGTGGTACCCGCCGGATCGTTGAGCGTCCAGCTGAGTTTATTGACTTTACTGCACTGGTGTTCCAGCAGCGCGCCAAGACGCGGCACAAAGTTCTCCAGCACGGAGACGTCTTTCTTGCCGTTCGCCACAATGCGCAGCGCCACCTCAGGCTTACACCAGCTCTGCGGCGTGTTGTCTTTGATGTTGTCGATCCAGATATCCAGCTTCTGCGCAGGAGACTGCACGATGCGGAAATTTTCAGCCTGCGCGGTAGAGGTCGCCGCCAGAAGTGCCAAACCCGATAGCCAAAGTTTCATATCGTTCCTTGTGTGTCTAATCAGTTCCGCAGGGAAGAAATTGTGCTGCGTCAGAGAGGGTGTGCAGCAAAGTGGTGTCCTGAGGGTTGCCCATCCATACCGCCAGGGCAGTATAGTTATCCTGGGCATTCCCCTCCTGTTCGCCATTCTTTTGAATGATTTGGTTCATTAAGGTCAGCCACTCCTGCGGCGTATTAACCATATGCAGCGACTGCTTCATTTGCTCTTCGCTGACGCCGTGCCAGAACCCGTCGGTGCAGAGTAAAAAGGCATCGCCGTCTTCAACCTGCACCACGTCGCTGTAGCTCGCTTCCGGCCCGCCGTTTTCAATTCCCAGCGCCAGATAGAGCAGATTGCTGTTCAGGTTGTCGGTCTGGTGCCCGGCATCTTTCATCTGCTGCACCAGGCTGTGGTCGGTGGTCACATGCCACAGCCATCCCCGGCGGAACAGGTACAGGCGGCTGTCTCCGGCATGGGCCCAGTAGGCCAGCCCGTAATCACGGTCAATGAACAGGCTAACCAGCGTCGTGCCCATCCGGCGATAGTCCTGAACGGCCTGCTGTTCGCTGAGAATAGTGCGATTCGCCGTCTGCACGTAGTCGCGAATATGCTGCGCATTAAGATGTTTGTCGCCATCAAAGCGGGAGATAATGCTGTTGCGGGCCAGCGCGGCGGCCACTTCGCCGCCCGGCAGCCCCGCGATGCCGTCGCAGACGACAAAGCAGGCTGAACGTTCCCCAATGGTTTCTCCCGTCTGATCCTGGTTGCTGGCGCGCGTCCCCTGGCGGGAGAGAGAAGCCGTTGCGATATTCATTTGTCTTCCGATCCGCTCTGTGAGTCTTTGTACTGATTGACCTCCATGTCATACGCATGAAGGAAGGCCTCGCCGAACAGGGTGTGGAAGTCGTCCTCAATCTCGCCCGCCGTCTCGCCATAGCTGCGAACAAAGTAGTCCCACAGGGCGGCTTTGCGGCTGCCCGGCAGCGCCAGACGCGAGGTCATGCCGTTCTGCTTCGCCTGCTCTTCCAGCTGTTCCGGGTTAAAGGACTGCAGCATCGCGGCAATAATGGCGCGGATGCCGGAGATCATGCCCAGCTGGTGCGCCTGCAGGTCGATCAGCGCGTCGCGCACGGATTTGGTCGGCGGCATAAAGCCCGGCATTGGGGTGCCGAACATCTGGATTAACACGGTTTTGCCGGTCGGCAACAGCTTGAACGGGTTGTTGGCATCGTCCAGCACCATGGTCATGTCGGCTTTTACGCCGCGCTTGAGAATGGAGCGCGAGGAGAGCAGCGCCACGGTCCCCTGGGAGAACATGCCGAGGATCTGCCCCAGCTGACGCATATTTTCACGGTCAAACTGCGGGACGGGCTGCATTTCGCTGAGCCCCATCCCCTCCAGCAGCGCCTCCAGCAGCTCGCCCTGCAGCACTTCGCCCTTCTCACCGCTGTTTGCCGTGGCGGTTGGGGCGGCGGCGTTATTCACCGGATCGATGCGCAGGCGGCCCTTCGGTGCCTGAGCGCTGCTGCGCGCAACGGCCTGTGGCGTCGGCATGGTGAAGCCAGCGTAATCCGGTCGCGCGGGTTCCTCTTCAGCACGCGGTTCCTCCTGCGGCTCAGGGGCGAACAGCGGAGAATCGGCCAGCGCGTCCTCTTCCTGCTCAGGTTCCGGCACGGGGGCTGGCTTCTCGTTAATCACGTCATCCGGATGGGTTAACGGCGCGCCGCCCATCAGCCCGAGCGGGTCGTCATTACGCGCGGCTGGCGCGCTGGACTTACCGCCAAACAGGGCCAGCGGATCGAGCTCATCCGTCCCCTCTTCGTTCGGGGCTGGCTGGGTCTCAACCGGTGGCACCAGCGTGGAAGGCGTAACGTCGTCAAAAATGCTCTCTTTTTTAAACAGCGCTTCGTCGCTGAACAGCGAGTCCGGATCGACATGCTTACGTTCGAGCGTGGGATCGCTGTCGTTGAACATCGCCAGCGGATCTTCGGCGTTACGCTCCGGGGCTGCAGGCTGGGAGAACGGATCGTGCGATGCCGCAGGCTGCGGTTTTGTACGGTTGCTGGAGATGCTGTCGGAGATGGAAAACTCCTGCATCAGGCTATCCCAGATCTCCGTTGGCACGGCGGTCGGCTCGGCTTTCCCACGGGGTGCGGCACTCGCCGGTTTCGGCTGCTGCGCAGGCGCAGGAGTCACGGTCGGACGCGCCTGCTGGTGCAGGCTGGCCGCCATGCGGCTCACGGGCTGGGTATCGTGGATCAGCTCGGTCACTTCGATACGGTAGTCATCAATACCGAGAATGTCGCCATCCTGCAGCTCAACCTGACGCCCTCGCTCCAGCGGAATGTCATTTAATACTACGCGGGTGACGCTGCCGCGGTTGGTGACGCGGCATTCGCCCTGAGCGTCCACGTGAACAATGGCCTGCAGACGAGAGATGGTGCGGTCATTGTCCGGCAATACCAGATTGTTATCCGTACCGCGCCCAATGGTGCCGCCCGGGGCGTAAAAATCACAGCTGCTTTGCGGCGGCTGATGACCGGGTTTCGTAGAAATAATCGTGAATCGCATGGCGTATTCCTGCTGGTATGATTAGCGCTCAAACGCTGCCGCTCTCGGGGCGAGAACGGCGGCGTTTGGGGTTAAGCCTACAAAATCAATCATAAAGACAATGAAAAATTACATTCCATTTATACTCGCCAAAATTAAAAGCAGTATAAAAATAGCCATAGTGAATTTAATTTTTTTGTCATATGAATAAACCCAGGAGAGTTCAAAGTCCGTTAAAACACCATGACATGCATGAGCTTCTAGTCTTCGAGAGTCGGTTAACTTAACACTCTTCCCCCGTAATAATCTTGATAAAATTGTGACACGAAAACCGAAGCCCCAGAACCCCAGCCCTTCCCAAACCTGGTAATCTTCTTTTCTTAATAATCCAGCTTGCGTTAATGAATTATATATTTCCGAAACTTCACTTGAGTGCTTTCGATAATCAGTATAAAAAGCAACCACCAGGATTAAGAAAAGAACAAAAAGAAAAATCACAAAAATGGAGAAAATATCATTAGTAGTCACATCATTCTCCACTGAATATTAAGCTACCAATCTGCTCGCCAACAAACCCACCGATTTTCGTGCCCCCTGCAGCGCCAGCAGCACCTATAATTAACCCGCAAACAAGCGTTCCTGCCCCGGCGGTCGGGACCCCCAATGCAAGACAAATAGGTGCAGCAAAGGTGGAGCCTAATGCAGCTCCAGCGACACCGCCACCAAATTTGCTATATTCAGTCACAGCAACTTTTCCACATTCATCTTCCCTGTCAACCGTACATGCATGATAAACATCATTGGATGTACTCATAAAAGAAAAACCGAGCGCTACCCATCCACCGGCTTTCATGTAAGCCGTAATTTTGGAGACTCTATCAATATAGGTAGAATAACCGGGAATTGCACCTATACCGACAGTACTCCATTCATGAACAATTGATTTCGTCGATAAGCCTAGCGCTCTTTTTAAGTCGACATAATCTTTAAACCTCAATTGTTTTTTTGTAATTTTATTTAATAGCGGTTTTAACTGGGAAAATAGAGCATTCCGTTCAATATAAAATTGCTGGCCAATCAAAGTTCCTTGCGTGCGAAACTGGTTTTGATATGTGCTTTCAATTTTAACCAAAATACTCTCAATCTGCTTGAAGTAAGAATCTCCAATACCACTTGCGTTTCCGACTACAGTGTCACCCCAGAATGTTATGGATTTAATTTTATCGTAATTTTTATTTAAAAAATCAGCAGTAGATGCATCTATAGTTGCTAATGCAGCATTGACCTTTTTCTTTGCGTTAACCAAACTATTGATTATGTGAGATTGGTTTTCATTATGCGGATCGGCAACAATCAATATCTGCCCAGGTTTTAACCAGGCCGTATCCCTATTCAGTTGCATAAAATATTCTGAAGTTTCATTTTGCGAACTACCAAACAACTGTCTTGCCTGAAAATCAAGGGTACCTGGTTGTTGTACAACACAGTAGCCTGGAGCAACTCTCGACTGAATCGCCATACTCATTTCCTTTTGGCTATCTAAATAGCTAATAATTCAGGGAAAAATGCAGTATAAAAAAGTATACAAACATAGACGCAATTCTTGACAACACCAATGTTTGAACACTTACCTGCTCAATGTTAATTAACGATACCACCTCATAATCATCTTTATTAAGTATAAAGCGAACCGCATAGCGGTTACTGTTGGCCTGTAAATGTAATTACGATTAACTTTCCAATCATCATTAACCTGCAGCAAATGCAGAATCAATCATCATGACCGGGGCAAAACCCCGGTCAAGGATGAACAATTACGCTTCTTTGTTCTCTTTGATGTTCCAGCCAGCGCTGCTTTCAGCACCTTTACCACCCGACGTGGTCTGCTCCCAGTACTGCTGTTTCACTTTCGCAGCCTGGAATGCATAGGTCACACCAACGGTATCGCCATTGTCAGCACCGGTGTACTGCACAGAGGTCACCAGCACATCTTCCAGCGTGATGCGGGAGTATTCCACCTGCTGGCCGCCCGCTTTACAAACGGACAGCTCAACTTTGGTCAGGTGTTTACCGCTGGCGCAGTGTTTCAGGATAGCGGTGGTGGATTTGTCGATCAGCGCGTTAACGTGCAGGTCGTTAAAGTTAACTTTACCGGCACCGCCGCCACCGCCAACGCTCATATTACCTGGCTGGGAAGCGCCCCAGGAGAAGGAGGTAATATCAGTCCAGCCGGTGTGGTTAGAATCTTTAGATTCGCCCGTAACACCCTCGACCTTCAGAAACATATCAATAGCCATAATATCTACTCTTCGTGGATGAACAATATTGCTTTCGAAAAAGCACTTATATGGCAAACAGGAAAGCATGGGGCTGAATAAAACCGTCCATATTTTACCTCTGCCTCATATCAAATGACCCGTGTCATTTGACAGTCTTACATTCCCCCTGAATGAACGGAAAGAATGTGAAGTCTTTTACTACTGCGGGTTATCCTGAATCCAGGTACGATCAGGATCGCCTATGATGACCTGCGGAACCAGTTTGTTCAGCTCATCGCTATGATAAAGACGTAAACAGTTTAAGGTTACACCTTTGACATCGGGTTTTCGCTCTGAATGAAAAACGTTAATTTGATTTTTATATTTTCCGATGAGGGCATCCACTTTATCAGTGCCATTTTCGGCATCAAAAGGTATCCACTCAATGAATGCACTTGCACTGCGGGCCGCATCAGCAGAAAACTGGCTGCCTTTATCTGCCACCTGCGCAAGGCATCGCGCCAGAACTAAATCTTTTAAAACCTGCCGGTATGTTTGCTGATGATAAAAATCAGGATAGTTATTTCCGGCACACACATAAGAGGTCATAAATACGAGGAAAAAACAGAAACGTTTCACCTTAATATCCTTTGCCATAGGATCCGCAGCGCATCAGTCCGCGTAAAATACTAATTTTTCTCTTTCCGTTTTTCTGCGACAACGTATATCCCTATCGCTAATGCATTAAGTCCAGCGCATAGAAATGCATGCATTGCGATTCGCGGGAAATCTGCCGGCCAGTCAAAGATAAACAAATAGTAGCCGGATACCGTCACAAACAGCATGAATGAAATTATTAGCAACGTATAAATGGCTAAATAGCTGATGAATTTTCGTATTAACGCTGTCAGAGTCAAATTCATTAGCTATCTCATATTCACCGAAATGTAGCCGGCCCAATGGGCCGGCTAAATTTATCACGCGTCTTTCGTCTTCAGCGACGGCAGTTTAGAAACCAGACGCAGGGAAACGGTCAGACCTTCCAGCTGGTAGTGCGGACGCAGGAAGAACTTCGCGGCGTAGTAGCCCGGGTTGTCCTCAATCTCCTGCACCTGCACTTCCGCAGCCGCCAGCGGTTTGCGGGACTTGGTCTCCTGGGAGGAGTTCGCCGGGTCACCGTCGACGTAGTTCATGACCCAGTCGTTCAGCCAGCGCTCCATCTCTTCGCGCTCGCGGAAGGAGCCGATTTTGTCGCGCACGATGCACTTCAGGTAGTGGGCAAAGCGGCAGCAGGCGAACAGGTACGGCAGACGAGACGCAAGGCGCGCGTTGGCGGTGGCATCCGGGTCGTGGTACTCGGCCGGTTTCTGCAGAGACTGCGCGCCGATGAAGGCGGCAAAGTCGGAGTTTTTGCGGTGAACCAGCGGCATAAAGCCGTTTTTCGCCAGCTCGGCTTCACGACGATCGCTGATGGCGATCTCGGTCGGGCACTTCATGTCCACGCCGCCGTCATCGCTCGGGAAGGTGTGACACGGCAGGTTTTCCACCGCCCCGCCGGACTCCACGCCGCGAATTGAGGTGCACCAGCCATACTCTTTGAAGGAGCGGTTGATGTTGGCGGCCATCGCGTACGCGGCGTTCGCCCAGGAGTAGCTGTTGTGGTTCGCGCCGTCGGTCTGCTCTTCAAAGTCAAAGCTGTCGACCGGGTTAGTGCGAATGCCGTACGGCAGGCGCGACAGGAAGCGCGGCATCACCAGGCCCAGATAGCGGGCATCTTCGGATTCACGCAGTGAACGCCAGGCGGCGTATTCGGTGTTCTGGAAGATCTTGGTCAGGTCGCGCGGGTTGGCCAGCTCCTGCCAGGACTCCATCTGCATCACGCCCGGTGCGGTACCGGTAATAAACGGACAGTGCGCCGCAGAACCGATGCGCGCCATTTCCCCCAGCAGCTCAACGTCCTGCGGGCTGTGGTCGAAGTAGTAGTCGCCGACGATGCAGCCAAACGGCTCGCCGCCGAACTGACCGTACTCCTGCTCGTAAATTTTCTTGAAGATCGGGCTCTGGTCCCAGCCCACGCCCTTGTAGCGCTTCAGGGTGCGGCCCAGCTCCTGCTTGGAGATGCTCATAAAGCGGATCTTCAGCATCTCGTCCGTTTCAGTGTTGTTCACCAGGTAGCTCAGACCGCGCCAGGCGCTCTCCAGCTTCTGAAACTCTTCGTGGTGAATGATCTGGTTCACCTGCTGTGACAGCTGTTCGTCGATACCGGCAATCAGGTTCTGAATGGTGCGGTAGGTATCGTTCGAGAAGGTGACGGTATTTTCCAGCGCCTGCTGCGCCAGGGTTTTGACCGCGCTTTCGACGGCGGAACGCGCCTGGTCGGTTTTCGGGCGGAACTCTTTGTTCAGCAGCGCGCTGAATTCATCCTGGCTGAACGCCTGACCCGCCTGCTGCTCGTGTTGTTGAGTCTGGTTGCTCATCGATTATTCCTCGCTACCTTTCGCGCTTTCGTCATTTTTCGGCAACTGGCTCAGGGATTTGAGCAGCGTCGGATCCTGCAGAATTTTTGCGATCAGCTCTTCCGCACCGTTTTTACCGTCCATATAGGTCAGCAGGTTGGAGAGCTGGGTGCGCGCTTCCAGCAGCTTGTTCAGCGGCTCAACCTTGCGGGCCACCGCGTCCGGCAGGAAGTCGTCCATGCTGTCGAAGGTCAGATCCACGTTGAGCTTACCTTCGCCCGTCAGGGTGTTGTCCACCTGGAACGCCACGCGCGGCTTCAGCGCCTTCATGCGTTCGTCAAAGTTGTCGATGTCAATTTCGAGGAATTTACGCTCGTCGACGGCCGGCAGGTTTTCCACCGGTTTGCCGACCAGATCGGCCATAACGCCCATCACAAACGGCAGCTGAATTTTACGTTCTGCACCGTAGATCTCTACGTCATACTCGATCTGCACGCGGGGGGCACGGTTACGTGCGATGAATTTCTGCCCACTGTTACTCATTGCCATGATGTTCTCCATCAAAGATGCGCGGTGAAGGTGAAACGCCAGGCTCCATGCCTGACGTCATAATGCCTGGACGCGCTATTCGCGGCGCCCAAAGATGTTTTCCAGTTGGTTAACGCCGTCTGGCGCCAGGTCGCGAATAATGTCCATAAAGTTAAGTTCTGACAGCCGCTGCACCCGTTCAATCATCAGCGGTGCGGGGTGGCTTGGTTCGTACTGCGCAAAATACTGCTTCGCTTTTTCCAGCATCAGCTGGGCGTCGGCGCGGCTGGTGACCTGCACGCTGCGCCAGTCGGTCACCGGCTGAACGGGCTGCGTTGCCGTCGGCTGCTGTTCAGCCAGTGTCTCTGCCTGCGCTTCACGGTTCGGCAGCAGCTTGCTGATGTCGGTCACCTGACAGGCGCTGGCGACCAGCCCCACGGTTTTCAGCAGTTGCTCCATCTCAGGTACGCCGCTTTCACCGAGATGCCCGATGAGCAGCTCGCGAATGGCCAGCAGACGTTCGTTAATGACGATGACCGCGGCGGTCCCCGGCTGGTCGCCGCGAGCCAGCTCGTCAATCAGCCGCGGGCGCCCGCCGGGATAGTCCGGGCATTCGGTTTTACTGCCGTCCAGCAGCGCCTGGGCATCCCGCAGCGAAATTTCATCGCCGTTTGAACGCAGCAGCGAGGCGTTGCGTACCGCGACCGTCAGGTCAGATTTATCACTCAGCCCGGCGAGAGCGTTGATGCGGTAGAACGGGTCGGTTTCGCCATACTCTTCGAGCAGCGGATAGAGCGGCTCCCAGTAGCGGGCGATCGCCTCCTGCACCAGCAGCAATCCGTCCGCGTAGCCTGCCAGCCCGCGACGGCGGGTCCAGGCATGGGTTAACGCCAGCAGGACGCGAAGATCTTTGGTGCGGGTCAGCAGGCTGGTGGCGTATTTTTCGACCGTGTTCCAGTCAGCAGGCTCCGCCGGGATGATGGTGTCGCCAAACTGCTGTTCCGCTTTCCCAAGACTTGCCTGGTTCATCGCCTGGAAGTCAGCGTCGTACTCCAGGTTTTCGCCGCAGGGGTTGTCGGGGCTTATGGGCGCGAGAAATTCTTCGATATTCATGAGATCCCTGCTTATTCAAACATAGGCGGATAGAGACCGTGACGGCCCGGACGGGCGCCCCCTGCCGGATCGAACAGCAGGGTGAAAAGCTGCCCGGTAAAGTTACCGCTGTGCACGTGGGTGTAGAGCGGGTATCCGTCGCAGCGGTTGGTCCACCAGTAGCTGGTCTGACGCAGCGGGTCAAAGCACTCTGCCGCCTGAGGCCAGCCCAGCGTGCTCTGGCCGTCCTCGTCGTAGCCAATCACATCCAGGATGTCGGAGCGCTTTTGCGGCTCGACCGGCTGCGGTGCCGGAATGGACATCAGCATCTCGTCGAGCTGCGAGGCGGAAAAACTGTTGCGCACCGCGTGCAGCCCCAGGCGTCCAATCTGCTGATACCAGCTTTCGGCCTGGCTGAGCAGGCTGGTCGACCACTCTGACGGGGCGAAGCTCAGCTGAAGGCAAACCGGGTATTGTCGGCCGACGCTGTCGCGCCCGGGCAGCAGACAGCCCATCTGGATCATCTGGCTGCCCAGCATGGGCGGTACCACAAAATTCCAGACGGGTGCTTTCTGAAACGGGCGCTCGCCGCTGCGCTGCTCTTCCTGCTGCCAGGCCAGCAGACCGACCTGGAACCAGTGCGACCACTGGCGCTGTAAGGTGTCAGGAAAGCGGCGCTGCAAAAAATCTCCGGCGCTGGGTAACTTGCCATACCAGCTGTAGCGGTTCATCGCAGGGGTATTCGTCATACGGCTGTCCTTGCGGTTATGGGCATGAGAAACGGGGAAGCTGGAACGGGTTGCGAATGCTGTTTGGCGCAAACTCCAGCGTGACCTGATGTCCGTCGACGTTGAAGGTGGCCTGACGGCTGAGGCTACCCGCCCCCGGGCTGGTGCTCGCTTTATCAAAGAAGCGGTTCAGCGCCCAGGAACCGTTGGTCACCAGCGTCGCCGTGCTGCCGTTCGCCAGACCCAGCTGCATGCGGACCTGGTTGGTGCCGCCCGGCCCCGGCCAGTTCATGATCTGCACCGCCTGCGGCCCGTGGCTGTAGCGCAGCAGCTGACCGTCCACGTCCAGGGTCAGGTTCAGAATGGTGTTATCCATTCGCACGGTGCGAACCGTCACCTTGAAGGACGGCGTGGTTGCGCCGTTAGCAAAGAAGGCGTCGCGAATCGACTGGGCCTGCTGGAACGGTCTCAGCAGCCCTTCGCTTCCCGGCAGCGTTTTCCCGTCGATGCCCGGCATAAAGCGCCAGTTGGCCTGGGTGGTGTCCACTTTGCTGGTCAGGTTATCGCGAAAGAAGGTATCCATCAGCCCGGTCCCCGGCGCAAACATGCGCGCGAGATCGTCAGGGGTGACCTCGGTGCTGGCGCTGCGCACCAGCGGGTAGCGACCGGCAATCGCCTGACGGCAGAACCCGCCCACCTCAACGTTAATGCGCTTACGCACGTTTTCCAGGTCACGGCGCTGGGTGTCGCTGCTGGCACCCACCGCCATGTTGCTGAACATGGTTTGCAGCCCGCCGGGAAGACGACCGGCGCTGGCCTGCAGGCGGCTGATCGCCTCCCCGCCCGGCGCCGGCATGCCGCTGTTGGCGGCATCCTGCACGGCGGTCAGGTAGCGATACAGCTCATCCACCTGCTTGAGAAAATCGTCAAACACGATGGTCTTCCCGCCCTTCTCCAGCGGCTGAGCCAGCTCAATCATCGGCGCGTAATGGTCGGTCACCAGCTGCTCCGGCGCCTGGGTAACCGCGGCGGCCTGCGTTGGCGCGTTGTCATTATTGCTGAACAGCGCTTCCAGCGTGCGGGTGGCGCGGCTGCTTTGCGCCTGCGCTTTACCCGCATCTTCCGGCGCTGGCGTATCGCGGGAGAGCGTCAGGACCTGGCTCAGGTTCTGCACCAGGCGGCGCAGCGGCGAGTTGGCGCCGGAAAGCAGGCGCGCGGTGTTGATGCGCTGGGAAAGGTCGGCGCTGTTATTCAGCTGAATGTCAGCGAGAAAGCGATCCCAGTTAGCGATAAAGTCGCGCATATAGAGCTGGCGCACGGCGTTATCGATCTGCTGTTTATCTTCCTGCGCCGTGGCGGCCCCCAGCACCCAGGCGTCGTCCTCGTGCAGGGCGGTGGTAACGCTGTCAATCTGGCCGTTAAAGCTTTTCCAGTAGCCGTCCGGCGTATACAGACCCGGAACGCCTTCGCTCACCGGCTTGCCGCTTTTGCGGGAAAATACCAGCTCGCTCTGCGGTCCGCCCAGGTCGGAAAGGGAGACCGGCTTCAGGTTGTCGTCATGTTCCAGCAGGCGCTTCAGGCGGCCGTAGACGCGGGTTGAAAGCGGCTGCTGGCCGATCATCGCTCTTTCGCGCGCCACCAGGGACTCGTCCTGCGCGTACGGCGAGGCCTGAATTTTCGGCTCCAGCAGCTGCGTCAGGTGCCATTCAAGCTGCTGCAGCTGTGCCTTCGTGACGTTCTGCGGCAGGTTACGCTGCAGGTTGAGCATTACCCACGAATGCAGGAATTTGCCGTCGTAGTGCTTCGGCTGATAGAGCATCTGATAGGCTTTCAGCGCCTCGTAGCTGTATTCCACATCGCTGCCGTTGTCGTTGCGAAGCCAGGTGGTGATGTGCATGGCGACGGCAGGGAGCAGCATCTGATCCAGCGCTTTCTGATACAGGGACTGAGAGGCGTCGCTGACGTCGTCCCCGCGATAGAGCCCCATACGGCGGGAGACCGGCGGATCGTTCACATCAAACGCGTCGCTTTTCGGCAGATCCACCAGGCTATTCAGCAGCGGCAGCAGTTCGAACAGGTCACGCTGGGTCTGGTTCTGTAAGGCCTTGCTCTGCTGGTCGAGCAGCGGAACCTTCGCATCCACTTCTTTCAGGTATGCCTTGTTTTTGGCATAGCTGGTGAGCCACAGCCCACCCAGGATCACCAGCAGGGCCAGCAGCGCCGCATAGCCAGACCAGATCACGGCCCGGTTGCGCAGCTCCCACCAGCGGTTTTCTCCGGCGATCCCGGCTTCCTGGAAGATGACGTTTTGCAGCAGGTTCTTGATGAAGAAACTCTGGCCTTTTGCGCCCGGGATTGGCGATTCTTTGCTGACCGAATCCCAGTTATCGCTCTCTGCCCCTTCCGGCAGCGACAGCGCGCGGTTCAGTTCGCCCATCACGCGGTCGAACGGCATGCCTTCCTGCGTCCCGCTGGCGAAGTAGATCCCGCGCGGAGAGAACTCGGTTTCGAAGTTCGAGCGGGCGAAGACCGTGCTCAGGTAATCCGCCAGCAGCGGACGCAGCGCGGCGAACTCCTGCGGGAAAAGATATGCTTCGGCGCGGGTCTTCGCGTCATGCTCTTTGAGCATGGTTTCCGGCAGCCCGGCGTCGAGGCGCTGCTGCAGCAGAGAAAACTCCTGCTGGAAGTTGCCCATCAGGTCGTAATCGGCGTGTTTGGTTTGTTCCCACGGCAGCGTGAAGCCCCAAATCTGGTCGCGCTGCGCTTTATCGTAGTCGGCAAACCAGGCGCGGAAGCCTTTAAGCAGGTCGGCCTTGGTCACCATCACGTAGACCGGGAAGCGAATTCCCAGCTGTTCATGCAGCTCGGACAGACGCTGACGCAGGTTCACCGCCTGCTGGCGGGACGCCTCGGCTGACTGGGTGAGCAGGTCAGAAATGCTGATGGTGACGATCACACCGTTGATCGGCTGGCGGCGGCGATACTTGCGCAGTAACCCCATGAACTGCAGCCATTCCCCGGCGTCCTGCACCTGCTCGCTCTCCTGGGTGGTATAGCGACCCGCGGTGTCCAGCAGCACGGCCTCGTTGGTAAACCACCAGTCGCAGTTGCGCGTGCCGCCAATGCCGCGCAGGGCGGTCTTACCGAAACGGTCGGCCAGCGGGAACTGCAGCCCGGAGTTGACCAGCGCCGTGGTTTTACCGGAACCCGGCGCGCCGATAATGACGTACCACGGCAGCTGATAGAGGTATTGCGTGCTGAAGCGCTGCGTCCACTGGGCGCCCTGTCCCGCCTTGCTGAAGTGCGCTTTTTTCAGCATCTGCGCGGCTTCATCAAAACGGCTGGCGAGGATCTGCTCCTCGTTGTTCAGTCGCTTCTGCGGATCCGCCGCTTCCGGGCTGGTGGTGTTCTCATTGAGCTTGTCCATCAGCTTGCGGTTCAGCCAGGCGTTATAAAGACGCGGCAGAATGTGGCCCTGCGCCCACAGCAGATAGACCACGGCGATACTGATGATGCGGTTCTGTTCAGATTCAAGCGGCCGGGTGTCCACGATGGACAACAGCGGGCCAATCATCCAGATCACCGCCGCCAGCGCCGTGACGCCGAGGAAGCTCCACAGAATGCGGTTAGTCAGTATGGAAAGAAGAGTCGTCAGCATTCCTTAGTTTCCTTGCGGCAATCCGTTCAGCTCGGCCTGGGTATTTTCAGGCGACACCAGCAGAGTAATTTCCACACGGCGGTTACGGGCGCGGTTTTCAGGCGTCGTGTTCGGCGCCACCGGGTTAATCTCGCCCCGCCCTTCCGCTTTCACGCGGCCAGGCTGAGAGAGGCTTCCCTGCAGCATTTTCTGTACCGAGCGGGCGCGTTCCAGAGAGAGTTCATAGTTAGAGGCAAAGCGCGCGCTGCGGATCGGCACGTTGTCGCTGTAGCCCACCACAAGAATTTTGCCGCTCACGTTATTCATTGCCTGCGCGATGCGGTGGATGACCGGTTCATAGCGGTCGCGCACGACGGTCGAGGCAGAGGCAAACAGCCCGTCGCCTTTCAGGATAACCACGCTGCGATCCGCTTCGTCTTTCACCGCGACGAGGCCAGCCTCGATCTCCGGTTTCAGGAAGCCGCGCAGGTTCAGCACTGCCGGAAGCTGACGCGCCGGTTGCTGAATAGTGGTTTCCGGCAGCTGGGACTGGTAAATCTTCGCCAGCACCGGGTTGGTGCTGTCGCCAAGACGCCAGTTGAGCACGATATAAAACAGACAGGCGATAAACCCGGCCAGCGCCACGCAGGCCCAGAGAGGAACCATCGGCCGCCAGAGCTTGCGCAGCACCGGGCGATCTTCCGGATGGGGAGAAAGCGGCGCCGGATAGCTGCCGCGCACGCCGCGGATCATCTGCCACAGTCGCTGCTTGATGGTCTCAAGCTGGGTGCGGCCATTGTCCAGCACCCGATAGCGTCCTTCGAAGCCGAGCAGCAGGCAGTAGTTGATCATCTCCAGCAGCAGAATGTGCTCGCGCGGGTTTTGCGACAGGCGCGCCAGCAGCTGGAAGAACTTCTCGCCGCCCCAGGTTTCGTTATGGAACGTCACCAGCAGGCCGTTGCTTGACCAGACCCCGCTGCTGCCCCAGGGGGTGAGCGCGGCGGCTTCATCAAGCGCCGTACACAGGCAGTAACGTGCCCCGACGATCACTTCGTAAGGCAGCCCCGCCTGCTGACAGCGGACTTCGAAACGGCGAATTTCATCGATCAGGCGCTGGCGTAACGCCACCTGATCGTCGTGCGATACCGAATGACGGATCTGCGGAATCGCATTGAGCAGCGGATTGGCGGCCGCCACCAGCTGATTGTTGCTACTGGCCCCGGTGAACGCGGCATCGCTGCCGGTATCCTGTCGTTCCTGCATATTAAGCGCTCGCTTTATTATTCTGTCGGGCTACGGATGGCCCAAAACTCCATATCCAGCCCCGGGAACTCCCCCGCAAGGTGCAGGGCGAATGCGCCGGACTTATCCATCT
Organism: Enterobacter cloacae complex sp. IR5422; assembly: GCF_049238165.1. Lineage (NCBI taxonomy): Bacteria > Pseudomonadati > Pseudomonadota > Gammaproteobacteria > Enterobacterales > Enterobacteriaceae > Enterobacter > Enterobacter cloacae complex sp. IR5422. The sequence goes on from NZ_JBMKHT010000004.1 coordinate 28,630, forward strand.
CGTGCCACAGCTCGCTGCCCTTCTCGAGCTCAAAGTAGCTGTAGCCGGCATGCCACGGGATCTGCGGCGGTGCAACCGGCATGGCGCGCAGCATAATGCCCGGCAGCTGAAGCTGAACCAGATCGCGGATTTTCGACACCGGTGCGACCTTCATCTGCGCCGGGAAATGGGTTTGCAGGTGTTCGCCCGGCACGTTGGCTTTGACCGCCAGCACGAAGCCGAACTCACGCACCATGCTGGTTTCAGGCACCGTGGCGATGTTGAGGCCGTGAGAGCGCTCGTTAAGCGGCAGCTGGATAGCGTGGTCTTCCATCACCAGCGACAGCCCCTGACGCAGCATCAGCATCAGCTTGCTGAAGCAGTTCGCCAGATCGTCATGATCGTAAATCGGCAGCACGCTTTCGGCGGTCCGCTGCGACGTCCAGGTGGCGAGCTCGGTGGCAAACGGCAGCCAGCTGCGCCAGAGGGTTTCCGGGTGCAGCAGCGGGAGGGTTTTTAAATGAGACACCTCGCCCAGATGACGGTTAACCAGCGACAGCAGCGTAAACTCGATCATTTCAGAGGTGTTAAAGCGGCCTGGCTGGCGCAAACGGCCGCCAATCTGCTGGCTGCGCTGCACCAGTAAGCCGTGCAGATCGTTGATCATGCTGTAGATCTGCGGGCTGTTATTGGCATTGAGCATCGGCGGGATGTAGCTGTTGTCGAGCCGCACGTGGTTGTCATTACGCTTCTCGGTCACAAACGCCACGCCGATGGCGGTCCACTCCGCCGTGAGGTCTTTTTCGAGCATCAGGGTCAGACGCAGGCGGCCAAACTGGACGGTAGCATCCCCCACCGACATGGCGTTATCGTCCTCCACCTCCTGCTCGAACGCGATAAAGCGCGCCAGCGAGGATGGCTCTTCGCTGAAAATCACCTCTTCTCTCTCGCCACGACGAACCGGCAGTGCGAGCACCACCTTTTCGTTGGTGAGATTGTCAGGAATTTTCAGCGGTACAGGACCGTTGCGCCCGTTGCGCACCTGGAAAAAGGTGCCGTCCGGCAGCAGCCCACTGCAGTAGCTCAGGGCAATGCATCCCTGACGAAGCATCGCTTCATCCAGTTCAACGTCGAGAAAGCCCCAGAGATACGATCGCTGCAGCGCGCCCCATTCACGAACATGGTTGAGCAGATAGCTTTCAGTCCGCTGAAAATGGTGTGGACGCAGGAACATGCCTTCGGTCCAGACGACCTTTTCTGCTTTCGTCATGATGATGTGTTTCCTGTTTAGAAGCGCGTTACTGGCTGATGACCCGAATGCCGTTCACGTCGAGAAAAACGTTGGCCTGAAGTTCATCGGCGGACCATTTCCAGAACTGGTAGATATGATTTTCGCCAGGCACGGGCAGAGGGAGTGAAACGCGCCATTTTTTGCCATCCAGCACCTGGTACTCCGCCATCACGCCGATGTAGCGAGCCTCCGGCGAGCTTTGCCCGCTGAGAGTTTTTGACAGCTGTCCCGGCATCAGGAAGAACACATCGCTGTTCAGCAGATTCGCGCCAAGCGTGGCTGACGCGTTGTTCTGCAGGGAGTAGAAGTCGCTGGACATGAAATCCGCATCGGATTTCAGCAACAACACCCGAACCTTAAGCGGCGCAGATTCATTGATTTGTGGATGAGCCTGAAACTGCAGATTGTAGCGGGAGGGGTCGCTGTGTGAAGACGACGAACAACCACCGATCAACGCGAAAATCATCGCGTAAAAGAATAACCACAGCCTATGAAAATTTTTATTATTCATAAAAATGCGCTCATGAAAGCCGTTTAGTTCAGGATCCAGGTACCGTTAGCGCTGTCTTTGCAGGCTTTGCTGTTGCCGTCGACATCGACACAGGTCGCTTTTTTACGCGTCTTATGGCGAATGGCCTGTTTACTCACGGCGGCGTCGTACTGGTCGGCCTTGATAACGGCGCGCATCGGAACGTAACCAATCAGCTGCTCGTTGCCTTCATCGGCAAGCGCCATCCAGTAGTGTTCAACCTGACCCAGCACCACGTACGTTTTTCCGGTATCAAGAGTGCGGATAACTTTACCGCCGAAGTCAGGACGGCTCATCAGAGAGGCTGGATACATGGCACGATACGGCTCGTTAACCGGCGTGAACTCCGTCGGCGGCGTCACAGCGTGACGGTGGGTTAAGGTGACGCCGTTGACCTGGCTGGTCTCGATCGTATCGTCGTTGATCACAGGTTTCTGCGGTGCTTTACAGCCCGCCACCGCCATTACAAACAGAAGTGAAAACAGTACGCGCATTTTCATATGCTTTTCCGTAGCGATATTTCGATGATGGAGATAAGGGGATGAAGTTTGACTTAAGTGCTATTGTTAAAATAGCCAGGATATTTTCGGGGCGTTACTACTTTAAGGGCATAGCTACCGCACGAGCCTTTCAGAATAAGGCCCAGTGTCTTCCTGACATATTTTGACAAACGGTAAACAAGTTTACATGAGCTTCGTATCAATTCAATATTTACCGCCGCGTAACTGTTGGTAAATGAAGCAGTCGGAAAATTATAGGATTAATCCTATGATAAAAAACGATATGGCCCACCCTTTCTTATTTCTCCACCACAAAACTACATAACATCATGTTTTATCTATTAAAAAACACAAAAGAGAACCACTTTCATTAACGCAATCACGCTATTATCGCCACTACCATAATTAGTAGAATTCGCGTTTTTTTGATGTCAAAGGAATATATCCCTGATGAATTATTTGTTGCACTAACAGGGTATCTTTAATATTGAAGACGCTTCATCGCCTGGGTGAGAATATTTCACCTATGCAGAAAAATGTTAATTTCATGCCGCAAAAAAAGCGTATATTTTAGGCCGTAATAATTCCACTGCCAGGTATACCTTATATCTATTATTCATTAAGCGTGAGTAAACCTTCCTGCCATTCTCTCAAATGAAAAATGCCTCCGGCAGCCCGCCAGCCGCGAATCGTGGCGATATCTCCAGCGCAACAGCTTCAGTCGATATTTTACTGGCGCTACATACTTTCCTGCTCACTGCCATCTATCTCGCCTACCGGACGATAGATAAGATTTATTATTAAAATGATAAATATTCGTTATAATTTCTTTAAATATTTAAACACCAGACCAGATAAATTACTGTAATAAAAAGAGTTTGCGTTAAGGCATTTTCCCGTTCCGTATGTGCGTTGCCATCCGGTCGTCATTGCTTTCACCTATTGCTCTCGTCAGTGATTTATTGGCTCAGGCGTTGTGTGATCGAACAAATCAGGAGTGGGTATGAACAAGAAAAGACGCTCGGTGCCAGGCATCAGACACTATGACGGCCCTGCCGGCGGCTGGGGCGCACTGAAAGCGACGGCCATTGCGGTACGCACCCAAATGGATACCTTTGACGCCCCGGCGACGCTGCTGCGCACCAACCAGCCTGACGGCTTTGACTGCCCGGGCTGCGCGTGGCCTGATAAAGAACACAAATCGACGTTCCAGTTCTGTGAGAACGGCGCCAAAGCGGTGACGTGGGAAGCCACCAGCAAACGCGTCACCCCCGCGTTTCTGGCCGCAAACAGCGTCTCCTCGCTGCTGGCAAAATCGGACTTTGAACTTGAAGGTTACGGTCGGCTGACGCATCCCCTGCGCTATGACCGCGACAGCGATACCTTCCGCCCCGTCGAATGGGACGAGGCGTTTCAGCGCATCGGAGAGGTGTTGCGCGGGCTCGAACCGGACCAGGTCGAGTTCTATACCTCCGGGCGCGCCTCTAACGAAGCGGCGTATCTGTTCCAGCTGTTCGCCCGCGAATACGGCACCAATAACTTCCCCGACTGCTCAAATATGTGTCACGAGGCCACCAGCGTCGGTTTGCCCCGTTCGATTGGCATCGGGAAAGGGACCGTCTCGCTGGACGATTTCGACAAGACGGAGCTGGTGATCTCCATCGGCCATAACCCCGGTACGAACCATCCGCGAATGATGGGGACCCTCCATGAGCTGGCCCGTCGCAACGTGCCGATTATCGTCTTTAACCCGCTGCGCGAGCGCGCGCTGGAACGTTTTGCGGACCCGCAAAGCGTGATTGAAATGGCGACCTACGGCTCCACGGATATCGCTTCGACCTATTTCCAGGTGAAGGCCGGAGGTGATGCCGCCGCGCTGAAAGGGATTGCCAAACACCTGCTGGAAATGGAGGCCGCTCGCGGGGACGTGCTCGATCGCGCGTTTATTGCCGAACATACTCAGGGCTTTGAGGACTTTGCCGCCGATATCGCGCAAACCCGCTGGGACGAGATCGAACGCGAGTCGGGTCTCAGCCAGGCGGCGCTCAAAAAGGTGGCAGAGGCGTATGCGAAATCGAATGCCACCATCATTACCTACGGGATGGGCATTACCCAGCATAATAAAGGGACGGCCAACGTCCGCCTGATTGCGGACCTGCTGCTGATGCGCGGGAATATCGGCAAGCCCGGCGCGGGAATATGCCCGCTGCGCGGCCACTCAAACGTGCAGGGGAACCGTACCGTCGGGATTAGCGAGAAACCCACGCCGGCCTTCCTGAACCGTCTGAAGGAGGTTTTCGGCTTTGAGCCACCGTCTCACCACGGCCATGACGCGGTGCAGGCCACCCAGGCGATGATCGACGGCCGCGCGAAGGCGCTCATCTGCCTCGGCGGTAATTTTGCGGTGGCGATGCCCGATCATGAACGCGGCTTTCCGGCGATGGGATCCCTGGATTTGAGCGTCCACGTCGGCACCAAGCTCAACCGTACCCATCTGCTGGTGGGCAAAGAGACCTTTATTTTCCCATGTCTTGGCCGTACCGAGCTGGATGTTCAGGCCACCGGCCGCCAGTCCATTACCGTTGAAGACTCGATGTCGATGGTGCATGCCTCATCCGGCAAGCTCAAACCCGCCTCCCCGTTGCTTCGGTCAGAACCCGCTATCGTCGCGGGCATGGCGAAAGCCACCCTGCCGGATACCCGCGTGGACTGGATGACGCTGGTTGAGGATTACGACCGCATCCGCGATCTGATCGAGCAGACCGTTCCGGGGTTTGAGAACTATAACGCGCGGATCCGCGTTCCCGGCGGCTTCCGTATGCCGCTGCCGCCAACGCAACGTCTCTGGCCAACGGCGACGGGAAAAGCGATGTTCTCGGTCTTCGACGGCGTACACGAGAACGCCAGCGGTGAAGGTGAGCACGTCCTGCGCCTGATCACGCTGCGCAGCCACGACCAGTACAACACCACCATTTACGCGCTGGATGACCGCTACCGCGGCGTGTTTGGCCGCCGCGACGTGCTGTTTATGAACGAAGAGGATATGGCGCAGTCAGGGCTGGAGCACGGCGACCGCGTGGATATCGAAACCGCCCTGCCCGGCAACGGACAGCGTCTGGAAGACATTACCGTGGTGGCGTACAACATCGCGCCGGGGACCGTCGGGGCCTATTATCCGGAGGCCAACGTGCTGGTCCCGCTTGATTATCTGGATAAGGACAGCGGTACGCCGTCGTATAAATCCGTTCCGGTTCGCATCACCCTGCGCTCAAAAGAGATCCGCATGCTGTAAGCCGATCGCGCAGAGAAAAAGATGGATATTAAACAGTTAAAATATTTAATCGCGCTCGACGAGACCCGCCATTTTGGCAAGGCGGCCTCGCAGTGCAACATCACTCAGCCGACCCTTTCCATGCGCATCCGCAGCCTGGAAGAGGAGCTCGGGCTGGTACTGATTGTGCGCGGGCAGCGCTTTGAAGGGTTTACGCCGGAGGGTGAACGCATCCTCGCGTGGGCCCGCGCGCTGCTGGCTGCACATGACGGGCTACAGGCGGAAGCCGCGCTGTGCAAAGGTCAGGTGGTGGGCGAACTCCGTCTGGGGATGGTGCCGCTGGCGAGCGTGGATCCGATGATCTTTATTCGCCTGCTGACGGAAAAATACCCGGAGCTGACCTACAGCCTCTATTCCATGTCCTCCACGCAGATTGCCGACGGCGTCAGCCGCAATCAGCTTGAGCTGGGGATTTGCTATCTCAACAGCATCGACACCAGCCTGTTCGATATTATCCAGCTTCCCAAAACGAAGATGGGCCTGCTGCACGACGTCCGCCATTTCCAGCTCGGCCAGGAGACATTGACCTGGCGCAATCTGACGGATTTTCCGCTGGGGTTCCTGACCAAAGGGATGCATTACCGGGCGCATATGGAGGCCAGCTTTAAGTCTGCTGGCATTGAACCGAGGTCCGTTTTTGAGAGCGACTCCACGTTCCAGATCATTCAGGCGGTGCAAAGCGGCGTGTGCTGCGCCGTGATGCCGCTGAACAACGGGCTGGAAGAGTTGAACAGCCATTTCAGGATTGTCCCCATCGCCGACGCGGATATCGAGGCCCCTGTCGGCCTGATTATGCGCCGACAGAAACCCGTCTCCTCGCTGGCGCTGCGCTGCTTTACCGACGCGCAGGAGATCTATCACGCCAGCAATGAGGCGTAGGCCTGACGCGTCACCACGCTAAAACCGCGGATCAGCACCGCGTCGCAAACGGCCCGGTGCTCCGGCGAACTCACCAGCGCGTGGAGCGCATCGCGAAGGGCGTTCAGGGTCTCAGGCGAGGTGCGGGGCGAGGTAATGAGCGGCAGCCCCGGCGTCAGCGGGGTACGGTCAATGACCGCCAGACCCGTCAGGCTTTCCGGTTCGTGACGCTGCAGCAGTGCCCAGGTGACACAGTCGATGGCCGCGATATCCCCTGCCCCGCGTTTGACATCCTTCAGCGACTGGCGATGGCTGCCGCTAAAGGACGTTTGCGCGAAAAACGGCTCCTGAGCCACCAGAGGCGCCACTTTTTTTCGCAGCGCATTGTAGCCGGACTGCGAGTCCGCAGAGTTACAGACCGCCCGTCGTCCGCGAAAATCCGCCAGCGTGAGGTGCCGATCCTCCTCGCGCACCACCAGAAAGCTGCGGTAGTGGAACCCTGCGCAGCCCGGGGCCGCGTAATGAAAACAGCCGACGACCTGCACGTCCGGAAGCTGCGTGACGAGCGGATAACCGCAGGCCTGGCTGAGGACAAGCGCAGGCTGTCGCCAGTGGGTCAGCAGATCGGACTCCGGCCCGTCGGGGACATCTTCGACGGGCACACCGCGAGCGGCCAGCAGCCCCTTGACCGCCAGCCAGAGCGCGCGGGTGTCGGCGCGATCCACCGCATACATGGGAAACGCCAGCAGGTTACTCATATCCCTCCTCCTGTTGTTTTCCGGGGTGAACGGTGACGTCGACGGGCCTGGCCCAGAACTGGCGCAGCCATTCACCGTAGCCCCTGACGAGAAAACCGCGGTTTCGCTCCCGGTACGCCTCCCGGTTTTGCTGGTAGATCGCCTTCAGCCCGTACCACGGCACGCCCGGTAAATCATGGTGTACTGAATGGTAGTTGAGATTTAAAAACAGTATCCGCCAGAACAGCCCGGCCTCGTTAATGACGGAGCGTGCCAGGGGATCGTCCGCCGCGCGATGTTCGAGAAACGATCGCACCTTGGTCAGCGCCAGCGCCGGATAGCTGACCGCCAGCACGAACCAGACGGGGGAAAAACCGACGTGCGTCATCCAGGCGAAAAGCGCCACCAGCAGCGTGATGTGAACCAGCCACATCGTCATCGCCCGCAGGTGAAGATGACGAAACGCCGCCCCGGCGCTGCCCAGCGTCTGGACGATATCCAGCAGCGGCGCCAGCAGAAGCCGCCCGGCAAAGGTATTTCGGGCCCGGATCAGGCGCTTCTGCCAGGGGGAAAAGCGCGCCCAGCTCGCCTCGGTAAAATAGTACGACTCCGGGTCATCCACCGGATGGGTCAGGCTATCGTACCGATGGTGGGCCAGATGGGAATCCCGGTAGAGGCCATACGGATACCAGACCGCCAGCGGGAGCGTGCCGAACAGCTGGTTAAGCCAGGCAAAACGGGTGGGATGCCCGTGGATAAGCTCATGCTGCAGGGACATGTACCAGGCGGTAAACCCGATGAGCAGCAGCGTGGCGGGCAGCAGGCCGAGCGTTTGCCAGAACGCCAGCGTGGCAAACCAGCCCGCATAAATCGTGAACATTAACAGCCAGGTGGGCAGTTCGCTTCGCCATAAGAAACCCGACGCGAGGCGGTGAATTTGATTGCGTTGTTGCGGATGTAAATAGAGGGAGCTTCGTTTACCCATTCCTTCAGACGCCGTTTCGCCAGAGACAGAGCCCTGACGATCGGGGATTACGCCTGAAATCACAAACAACTTAAATCGCTTTGCTTTGCCAGAAACGTGAAGTGCGGGCACGCTTGACTTATTTTGTATTAAAGGTACTTTTCAGGACATGAAGAAGATCCTGATTATCGTTCCCGACGGCGGCATGCTGTTTGAAGCCGCCGGTATCGCCGACATTCTGATGCAGGCCAATCGGCTGCATCCGGAAGGGCTGGCGCATCCCCGCTACCGGATTATCATCGCCACCACGCAGCCTCACCAGGTGATCCACGGCCAGTCCGGTCTGAACCTGCTGGCGGACTATCGTCTGCCGGAGCTGGATCCGCGCGAACCGCTGGACACCATTATCATCACCGGACGCGGTATGAACGAGCAGGAGAGCATAGCCGTTGTGGACTGGCTGCACCTCGCTGCGCCGCACGCCCGGCGGGTAGCCTCTATCTGCGGCGGCGCGATGCTGCTGGCCCAGACCGGCTTGCTGGACGGTCGGCGCGCCACCACCCACTGGCGGCTGCTGGAGACCCTGCAAGCCCAGTACCCGTCAATCCAGGTCGAAGGCGGCCCGCTGTACATTCAGGATGGCCCCATCTGGACCTCCGGCGGCGTGAGTTCCGGGTTCGACCTGACCCTGGCGCTGGTGGAGGACGACTACGGATTTACCCTCGCCCGCGACGTGGCGCAGGATATGGTGATGTACCTGCGACGTCCCGGCGGACAGCTGCAGTTCAGCCGCTACAGCCTGCAGCAGCCTGGCACCGCAGGGCCGATAGGCGAAGTGCAAAGCTGGATCCTGCAGAACCTCACCGCCGATCTGTGCGTGGAGAACCTGGCCGAGAAAGCGGCGATGAGCCCGCGTAACTTCACCCGCGTGTTTACCCGCGAGGCCGGGGTCTCGCCTGCCCGCTACGTGACCGAAGCGCGTCTGGCCGCCGCCCGCCAGCTGCTTGAGCAAACCCGCGATCCCCTTGAGCGCGTTGCGGAGCAAAGCGGATTTGGCACCAGCATTAATTTACGCCGCATCTTTGAGAAACAGCTTCACCTCACGCCCGGCGAATACCGCCAGCGCTTTCACTGCCGCAAGATGGCGTAATCTGATCCTTTTTTGTCATTTACGCCAAGCGGCCCGACGCCTACAGTGACTCCAGACAACAGAGATAAGGAGTGCACCATGGTTAAGGTCGGTATTAACGGTTTCGGCCGTATCGGACGTAATGTCCTGCGCGCGGCGCTGGGCAACCCGGATCTGCAGATTGTGGCGATTAACGATTTGACGGACAGTAAAACCCTCGCCCATCTGCTGAAGCATGATTCCCTTCTGGGCAAACTGCCCGCGCCCGTTGAAGCGGGTGACGGTGCGTTGCAGGTAGACGGCCAGCGGATCGTGGTATTTAGCGAACGCGACCCGGCGAATATCCCGTGGCGTGATGCCGGGGTAGACGTGGTGATTGAGGCCACCGGCTTCTTCACCGAGCGGGAGAAAGCGGCGGTGCATATCACCCACGGCGGCGCTAAGCGCGTCATCATTTCCGCCCCCGGGAAGAACGACGACCTGACGATTGTGATGGGCGTCAACCATGACCAGTACGATCCCGCCCGGCACGCGGTGGTGAGCAACGGAAGCTGCACCACGAACGGTCTGGCACCGGCCGCTCAGGTGCTGCATCAGCAGTTCGGAATTGAGCATGGCCTGATGAACACGACGCACGCCTACACCAACAGCCAGGCGCTGCACGATCAGCCGGAGAAAGATCTGCGCGGCGCCCGCGCGGCGGCGCTGTCGATTGTGCCCTACTCCAGCGGCGCGGCGAAAGCGCTGGGGAAAGTGATCCCCTCCCTGGACGGCAAGCTGACCGGGTACTCCCTGCGCGTGCCGGTGCCGGTGGTGTCGATTGTCGATTTAACCGTGACGCTGAGCCGCAACGTGACCGCCGAAGAGGTGAATGACGCGTTCCGCAACGCGGCCGCCAGCGGGCCTCTGAAAGGCATTCTGGGGTATAGCGATGAACCGCTGGTCTCCAGCGATTACCAGGGTGACCCGCGATCCTCGATTATCGACGGGCTTTCCACGCTGGTGATTGGCGGGAATATGGTGAAGATCCTGGCGTGGTATGACAACGAATGGGGCTTCTCTAACCGCCTGGTGGATCTGGCGGTATTGATGGATAAGAAAGGGCTGTAAACCTGAGGCCGGGTGGCACGAACGCTCACCCGGCTAAAAAATCACTCCGCTTTCACTTTCACACCCATAAACACAATCACCATCGCCGTCACCAGCAGCAAACCGCTGCCCGCGAACACGCCGCTGGCACCGTTAAGATCAAATACCGCCCCACCTCCGGCCGCACCGGCGCTTATCGCCAGCTGGATTGAGGCCACCAGCAGCCCCCCTGCACTTTCGGCTTCATCCGGAACGGTGGTCGCAAGCCAGGTTGACCAGCCCACCGGAACCAGGCCAAATGCAAAGCCCCACAGCGCGACCAGCAGCCCGTCCAGCATGGCCAGATGACCAAAGGCGACCATCATGAGCGCGAGAACGCCCATCGCAAACGGCACCAGCGCCAGCGTCAGGCGCAGATTACGTGCCAGCAGATGCCCGGCCACGGAGGTGCCCACAAAGTTGGCGATGCCAAAGCCCAGCAGGATCAGTGAAATGGTTTCCACGCTCGCCTGCCCCACCGTCTCCAGGAACGGACGCAGGTAGGTAAAGAAGGCGAAATGGCCGCTGAAGATCAGAATGGTCGCCAGCATGCCGCCGATCATCCCTGGACGACGCAGCACGCGGAACAGCGTACTCAGGCTACCGCTGCTCTCCGGCTTCATGGACGGCAGCACCCAGAGCTGCCACAGCAGCGCCAGCATGCTCGGCAGAATGCAGAGTACAAAGACGTTGCGCCAGCCGATCAGGCTGCCCAGATAGCTGCCCAGCGGGGCCGCGACCACCGTGGCAATTGATACGCTGGAGAAGATTACCGCCAGCGCTTTCGGCACGTTATCCGCCGGAACCAGACGCATCGTTGTCGCCGTCGACATGGCCCAGAATCCCCCGATGGCTATCCCCAGCAGCAGACGCCCCATGAGCAGGACGTGCAGGTTGGGCGCAAAGGCCACCAGCAGGCTGGAGATAATTTGCAGCACCGAGAAAAACATCAGTACCCAGCGGCGGTCGATACTCCTGGTTGCCGGGGTGATCAGCAATCCGGTGACCAGCGCCACCAGCGCGGTGGCGGTGACAGCCTGTCCGGCCATCCCCTCGGTCACGCCCAGGCTCGCGGCCATGGGTGTTAACAAGCTGGCGGGCAGAAATTCTGCCGTAATCAAACCAAATACCCCCAGCCCCAGTGAATAGACGGCCCGCCAGGCGGGTTTTGCAGGCGCTACCGCCTCGCTCGCCGCGACACATGAACTCATCTGTTGATCTCCCGTTATAAAAATGTGACTACTGTCGCAAAAGAATAGAAGGTTCACCCTGGACGATCTATGACATATAATCTCCACTTATTGATTATTCGTCCGGAGTTGCGCCATGACCGTACAGTCACCCGATTTGATCAGCGAACTTTTACGGGGCATGCGCCTGTCAGGCGTGAAATACCGGCGGATTGAAGCCAGCGCGCCCTTTGGCGTCGCGTTTCATCAGGCTCCCGGCCGGGCACAATTCCATTTTGTGAGCCACGGTAGCGCCCTGCTGCGCATGGAGAGCGGCGCAACGTTCGAACTGAGCGGTGGCGACGCCCTCTTTATTCCCGGCGGGAATTCCCACGCTTTGCTCTCTGACGAGCAGGCCACCCTTACCCCGGTCAACGCCTTCCCGAGCGAGCCTATCTGCAGCTCGGTCTGCGCCATTACCTGCGAGCCCTGCCCGGAGAGCGAGAACACCCTCATTTTTAGCGGGTGCATGGATTTTGAGCTGGGCGGGATGCAGCCGCTGATCAAGGCGATGCCGGAAGTGATGATGGTTAGCCGGCTGATGTCCACCTGGCCGGAAATTCATCCGCTGCTGGCGGCGATGGAGCGGGAATCCGCGGCGCGTCAGGCCGGGTATGCCGGGATCCTTGCGCGGCTGGCCGACGTGGTGGCAGCATTAATTGTGCGGGGCTGGGTTGAAGGCGGCTGTGGCAAAGCCACCGGCTGGGTGCAGGTGCTGCGCGATCCGCGCCTGAGCCGGGCCATTTACGCCATGCACCAGCAGCCAGGCCTGAACTGGAGCGTGGCGGATTTGGCAAAAGAAGCCGGGACTTCCCGATCCGTTTTCGCGGAACGGTTTCTCGCGGCGACGGGAACCACCCCGGCAAAATATCTCAGCGAGCTGAGAATGCGGCTGGCCATTCAGTATATTCGTCATGAAAACCAGCCCATTGAAACCGTCGCGCTGCGGCTGGGGTATGGCTCTCTGGCGGCATTTAGCCGGGCGTTTAAGCGCATCATTGGCCATGCGCCGGGCACGCTGCGGGAAGCCAGCCAGACCGCGGAAGAGGTCTGAAAGCGCGGCAATATTTAACGCGAAGCGGGCAATATTCGTCTAAGGTTTTCAGGTGATTGACAACAGCGGTCACGCTGTTTAGTGAAGACAGGAGACGAACTGATGATAAGACCTCGTACACTACGCCCCGCGTTTTTGCCCCTTGCGTTAGGCGGCGCGCTGCTCGGCGTAACGACACTGGGCTATGCCGACGATAACCCCGCAACCCAGACAACCTCACCCGATATTTTACTTGGCCCTCTGTTTAACGACGTGCAGAGCGCCAAACTGTTTCCCGATCAGAAAACCTTTGCGGATGCCGTCCCCAAAAGCGACCCGCTGATGATTCTGGCGGACTACCGCATGCAGCACACGCAGTCCAGCTTTGACTTACGCCACTTTGTCGAGATGAACTTTACGCTCCCTGCGGAAGGGGAAAAATACGTTCCGCCTGCTGGACAAAGTTTACGTGAGCACATCGACGATCTCTGGCCCGTACTGACGCGCACTACCGATAAAGCCAGCAACAAATGGGATTCCCTTCTGCCGTTACCGAAGCCCTACGTTGTGCCCGGCGGACGTTTCCGCGAGGTCTACTACTGGGACAGCTATTTCACCATGCTGGGACTGGCAGAGAGCGATCATTGGGACAAAATCAGCGACATGGTGGATAACTTTGCGTATGAGATCGACACCTTCGGCCACATTCCCAACGGCAACCGCAGCTATTACCTGAGCCGCTCCCAGCCGCCGTTTTTCTCGCTGATGGTTGAACTGCTGGCGACCCATGACAGCGACGCGCTGAAGAAGTATCGTCCGCAGATGGAGAAAGAGTATGCTTACTGGATGGACGGCGTCGATGCCCTGCAGCCGGGCCAGGCCAACAAACGCGTGGTGAAACTGGATGACGGCGCTGTCCTCAACCGCTACTGGGACGACCGCGATACGCCGCGCCCGGAGTCCTGGCTTGACGATGTGAATACCGCGAAAAGTAACCCTAACCGACCGGCAACCGAGATCTACCGTGATTTACGGTCCGCCGCGGCTTCGGGCTGGGACTTTAGCTCCCGCTGGATGGACGATCCGCAAAAACTCGGCACCATCCGGACCACCAGCATTGTGCCCGTGGACCTGAACGCCCTGATGTTCAAGATGGAAAAACTGCTGGCCCGGGCAAGCCAGGAGAGCGGCGATGCCGCCAGCGCAAGCAAGTATGAGACGCTGGCCACCGCGCGCCAGAAAGCCATCGAGAGCCACCTGTGGAATGATAAAGAGGGCTGGTACGCCGATTACGACCTGAAGAGCAAGAAGGTACGCAATCAGCTCACGGCGGCGGCCCTGTTCCCGCTTTACGTCAAGGCGGCGGCGCAGGATCGTGCCGAAAAAGTCGCCGCGGCAACGTCCTCTCGTCTGTTGAAGCCGGGCGGGATAGCGACCACCACCGTTAACAGCGGCCAGCAGTGGGATGCGCCAAACGGCTGGGCTCCGCTGCAATGGGTGGCGGCGGAAGGGTTGCAGAATTACGGGCAAGAGAAGGTCTCGATGGACGTGACCTGGCGCTTCCTGAAAAACGTTCAGCATACCTATGACCGGGAAAAGAAACTGGTCGAGAAGTATGACGTGTCGACCACCGGTACGGGCGGCGGCGGCGGTGAGTATCCGCTGCAGGACGGCTTCGGCTGGAGCAACGGCGTGACCCTGAAGATGCTGGACCGGGTCTGCCCGAAAGAGAAACCGTGCGACAGCGTGCCGGAGAATCGGCCTGCGGCGAATGACGAGGTGGCGCCGGTGAAAGCCTCGGCGCAGTAAGGGAGTATTGCCGGGTGGCGGCTACGCCTTACCCGGCCTACTTTTTGCCCTCACAGGGCCTTGCTCAGAAACTGTAACTTGCCCCAAGCTGATACGTTCTGTCCCGCCCAATCCAGCAGTTGGTCGCGTCGTAGCAGGTCAGCGTCTCTTTGTTGGTGATGTTCTGCGCGCTGGCTTTAAGCGTTAGCCCTGCCAGCGAAGGCAGAATTTCACCCATCCGGTAGGATGCCGACAAATCGTACTGCGTGCTGCCCCCCAGTTTACCCGCATCGTTAGCCGGTGAGATTTCCATTGGCCCGGTGTAGCGTGCGCCCGCGCCCAGCATCAGCCCTTTCAGCGGCGTGTTTTCAAAGGTGTAATCCCCCCAAAGGTTGAAGGCATTCTCCGGCACCTGCGTTGGACGTTTACCTTTGTACTTGTCATCTTCCGTATTGATCGCGTGGGTGTAGGCGTAGTTGGCAATCAGCGTCAGGTTGTCCGTCGGGCGGCTGATGGCAGACAGTTCCGCCCCTTTGGATTCCACTTCCCCGGTCTGACGATAGTTCAGGAAGCCCGGATCGGAGGTAACGACATTTTTCTGGCGGATGTTAAACACCGAGGCGGTAAAGGTGGTGGCGTAATCCGCCAGCAGATATTTTACCCCACCTTCCACCTGCTTGCTGGTGGTCGGTTTGACGTCTTTCGCCACGAGGGTGCCCTGCGGCGACACCGGCGCAAAACCTTCGGAATAGCTGATAAACGGCGAAATCCCGTTATCAAAGGCGTAAAGCGCGCCCAGACGTTTGGTGACGCGGTCCTGCGATACCCAGGCCTTATCACCGTTTTGCAGATAATTGGTGGTGACGGAGCGATAATCATCGTAACGCAGGCTGGCCAGCAGATTTAACCCGCCAAACTCCACCTGATCCTGCAGGTAATAGCCGTTCTGCTGATAGCTCAGACGGTTTTTCTGAGCGGTATACAGCCCTAATGCGCTTTCGCTGATTTGCGAATAGTCAGGATTGCGCATATCCATGCCCGGCGTGGTCGACGCGTAACGGTAGTGGAAATGGGCGTTCAGCTTCTGATAGTCAAACCCGGCCAGCAGATGGTGTTGCCAGTCACCCAGCGCCACGGTTTTGGTGACCTGGTTATCGATGTTGAAGCTCTGCAGATCTTCATCGGTGGTGTAGGCAAAACGGTTGAGCTGATAAACCTCGCTTCCCGTGCCCGTTGCATAGACGCTGCGCTGGTGCGTGTCGACGTCGAAATAGCGCGCCTTCTGGTTAAAGCCCCAGCCGCTGTCAAACTCATGCTCAAAGCTGTAGCCCAGCATCCACTGACGCTGCTTAAACCCGCTCCACTCATCACCGGCGTAATCGCGCTTGCCCGCGTATGTCGAGCGCAGGTAGGCGATCGGAAGCGGGTTAGACGGCGTCAGGCTCGGGGAGTTCTGCGCCAGCGCATCCAGGGTGAGGCGGGTTTTGCTGTCGGGTTGCCAGGTGACGGACGGGGCAACCAGGTAGTTTTCATACCGGGTGGTGTGCGGCTGATCGTCATTTTCCGTCGCTTTACCCAGCAGGCGGTAGTTCCAGTCGCTGTTGGCAATCTGCCCGGTTGAGTCGAGATAGCCCTCTTTCAGGTTGCGGTTGCCGGTGTTAAAACCGAATTCAGTTCGCGCTTCCCGCTGCGGCTTTTTACTCTGGATATTCACCAGCCCGCCCGGCGAGCCGCCGCCGTAGAGAACCGATGAGGGGCCTTTCAGGATATCAACGCTGTCAATCAACAGCGGATCGATGCGCGCTTTGGTATTGCCGGTGACGTTATAGGGTAACTGCAGCCCGTTGTAGAACTCCTGGTCGACGGTAAAGCCACGAATTTTATATTCGCTCATGTAGGAGGTGTTTCCCCGCACTTCGGTTGAAACGCCCGGCGCATAGCGGAGGATTTCATTCACGGAATTCGCATGGCGCTTGTCAATTTCCGGCGCAGAGAGGGTCGTGATGACCTGCGGCGTTTTACTTTCAGCTACGGCCGATTTCGTGGCGCTGTTCGTCCAGGCCGGCAGCGCGCTGCCCTGCTCTGCGCCCGTGACGACGATAGTGGATTCCTCGGCGAATGCCGGAGCGTGCAGTGCGAGCGTGATGGCGCCTGCCAGGGCGCAAAGCGTAAAACGTGAGGGAGTCATAATGTCGTCTTGTTGTTAGATGCAATACGGAACGACAATTATTATCATTTACATTAACAAATCAATACTCAGGTAAAAAAACGGCCCTCCGCAGAGAGCCGTTTACGTTATCTTATGCTCGTCGTAGTAACCTGAATATGCCCAGCACCACAATGGCGCCCACGACAGCGACCAGAAAACTGTGCAGGTCAAAACCACTTATGTTGCCTCCGAAGCCAAACATCGTCGCCAGCCAGCCGCCCACAACCGCACCAACGACCCCGAGTACGCAGGTCAAAATAAAGCCGCCGCCATCGTTTCCCGGCATGATCAATTTCGCGATAGCGCCAGCAATAAGACCAAAGATAATCCAGGCGATGATACCCATAGTGATGCCCTCTTGCAGGTTTAACGCATGTGCAGAAAACCTTCTGCACAGCTAACTTAAGTATAGGTCATCGCCGGAAAATCATTTTCTTGTCACCGACTTATCTTTGCCTGAACAGGCAAAAAAAACTCACCGGTTTGTATTAAGTTTCATTGCAGATTGCCGATAACGCTAAGACAGTCTGTCATCTATCAAGGAGCCATCCGGCGTGAGTCATTACAGTGAGCAGTTCCTCAAGCAAAATCCGCTGGCTGTATTAGGGGTATTACGCGACCTGCAAAAAGGTGAAGTGCCGCTGCGCATCAGCTGGTCGAATAATCAGTTCATCAGTAAGATCCTTGACGCCTCCCAGGAGCGGCTGGTGATTGATTTAGGCAGTCAGGAGTATGAAAACCGCGCGGCGCTGAAGGCGGAGAATATCGCCGTGATGGCCGAAACGCAGGGCGCCAAAGTGGAGTTTGTCCTGTCGCGACTGGAACTGAGCGAATACCAGGGGCTGCCGGCCTTTGTGACCCCGCTTCCCACTAATCTTTGGTTTGTCCAGCGCCGTGAATATTTCCGCATCAGCGCCCCGCTTCACCCTGCCTACTTCTGCAAGGCCAAAATGCCGGACAAAAAAGAGATTCGCTTCCGTCTCTTCGATCTGTCGCTGGGCGGTATGGGCGCGCTGATGGATACGCCGAAGCCTGACGGACTGGTAGAGGGCATGCGGTTCACGCAAATCGAGCTGGATATGGGGGGCTGGGGGCGCTTTTATTTCGATGCACAGCTGATTGCCATCAGCGAACGCACCGTCGTGGACAGCAAAAATGAAACGATCACCACGCCGCGTCTAAGCTTCCGTTTCCTCAACGTCGGACCTGGCGCTGAGCGCGAACTGCAGCGCATTATCTACTCCCTGGAGCGGGAGGCGCGCGAACGCGCAAATAAAGTTCTGTAAAAAAACATCGGGCAGCGTGACCGCCGCCCGTCTGCGGCATTACATGGCATCCATCGCTTTCTGCACTTTCCAGATATAACGAGGCGCCTGTGGTGCCGGGTGATTTTTCACCACATGCTCAAAGAATTCGTCTTTGTCCATGCCGTTAATCTCTTCTATCGCCTCTTTGCGGTCAGAGGAGAAGGTTCTCAGCAACGCGCCGGCGCCGTTAACGTAAGACACCACCAGCGCGTACTGCATGACCTCCGGATCCTGAATCCCCTTCAGCACGCCATGCTCCATGATGCTCAGATAGGCCGTGCCCATTGAAATATTGCGCTCCGGGTTCTTCAGCTCGCTGGTCGACGGCTGGCCGCTCCAGCCCATGTAGCGGTATACCTCTCTCCCCGCCGTTGACGCTTTAAGCTGCATCAGCCCCACCGCGTTCGACTTGCTGACAAGCGTGGGGTTACCGCCGGACTCCACCGCAATGATCGCCGTGATGAGACGCGGACTGACGCCCCAGGCTTTCCCGGCTTGTTCACTGATCGGCATCCACTGCATCGCCCGCTTCACCGGCACTTCCGGGTTCCAGGGCGGGTTTTGATAATCATGTTTTGAACTACAGCCAGCGAGCAACACAATCAAAAAAGCAAACCATCTCAATTTCACGTCATCTATCCTTATAGCCGGTCATCGCGGTGCGCCGCCCCTTGAAGCAGGCGGCGTATACGCGGCATGATATAGACAATTAGTTTCTCATTCAGCAAGGAATTGCCATGTCTCAGATTCATCTCATCGCGCCGTCGGGCTACTGCATTAACCAGGACGCGGCGCAGCGGGGCGTTCAGCGTTTGCTGGAATCGGGCCACCAGGTAGAAAATCAGACGATTATCCCCCGCCGCCAGCAGCGTTTTGCCGGTACCGAAGCGCAGCGGCTGAATGATATCAACAGCCTGGTGAACCTGAAGGGTGAAAACCGGATAGTGCTGGCGGTGCGCGGCGGATATGGCGCGAGCCGGCTGCTGGAGAGCATTGACTGGCAGGGCCTGGCGCAGCGTCAGCAGCAGGATCCGCTGCTGATATGCGGCCACAGCGATTTCACCGTCATCCAGCTTGGGCTGCTGGCGCTGCATAACGTCATCACCTTCAGCGGCCCGATGCTGGCCGGGAACTTCGGCGCGCCGGAGCTGGAAGCGTTCACCGTGGAACATTTCTGGCGCGCGCTGCGTAATCCCACCTACAGCGTGGAGTGGCAGGGGAATGGACCGCACTGGGAATGCGAAGGTCAGCTCTGGGGCGGCAACCTGGCGATGCTGGTTTCGCTCATCGGTACGCCGTGGATGCCGCAAATCGAGGACGGCATTCTGGTGCTGGAAGATATCAACGAACATCCGTTCCGCGTCGAACGCATGCTGTTGCAGCTCTATCATGCCGGTGTTCTTGAGCGCCAGTCCGCGATTGTGCTGGGCAGCTTCAGCGGCGCTGCCCCGAATGACTATGACGCGGGTTACTCCCTGGAAACCATGGTTGAGTTCATTCGCTCGCGGCTGGATATTCCGGTGATCGCCGGTCTGGACTTCGGTCATGAGCAGCGCACCGTGACCCTGGCGCTGGGGGCGCACGCCTCCCTGCTCCATAATGATTCCGGCTCCCGGCTGACCATCAGCGGCCATCCTGTCATAAAGGCATAAAAAAGCCGTTATACCCCCTTAATAAAACGCTGTTGCCGTCGTTAATATGTTAGGGTTTTAGTAACAGCGTTAACATTGAGGTGGGAGTAAGAGAACATTGGATGCCGCAGCGATAATCAGCCTTTTCATTCTGGGTTCGGTCCTTGTAACCAGCAGTATTTTATTAAGTTCATTTTCATCGCGTCTCGGCATACCTATTCTTGTTATTTTCCTCGCCATCGGCATGCTGGCCGGCATTGATGGCATTGGCGGTATCCCTTTCGATAACTACCCTTTCGCCTACATGGTGAGTAACCTGGCGCTGGCGGTGATCCTGCTGGACGGCGGGATGCGCACCCAGGCGAGCTCCTTCCGCGTGGCCTTAGGGCCCGCGCTGTCGCTCGCCACGGTCGGCGTGTTGATTACCTCCGGCCTCACCGGAATGATGGCCGCGTGGCTTTTCCATCTCAATATCATGGAAGGGTTGCTGATAGGCGCCATCGTGGGCTCAACCGATGCGGCTGCGGTGTTTTCCCTGCTCGGCGGTAAAGGGCTTAACGAACGCGTTGGCTCCACGCTTGAGATTGAATCCGGCAGCAACGACCCGATGGCGGTGTTTCTCACCATCACGCTGATTGAGATGATCCAGCAGCACGAGACGGGGCTCAGCTGGATGTTTGCGTGGCATATCCTGCAGCAGTTCGGGCTGGGGATTGTTATTGGCCTGGCGGGGGGATACCTCTTACAGCAGATGATCAACCGCATCTCGCTGCCCGCGGGGCTTTACCCGCTGCTGGCCTTGAGCGGTGGCATTCTCATTTTTGCCGTTACCACGGCGCTGGACGGCAGCGGCATTCTCGCCGTCTACCTCTGCGGGTTCCTGATGGGCAACCGCCCTATTCGCAACCGCCATGCCATTTTGCAGAACTTCGACGGCCTGGCATGGCTGGCGCAGATCGGCATGTTCCTGGTGCTCGGTCTTCTGGTTACCCCATCGGACCTGCTGCCCATCGCCGTTCCGGCACTGCTGTTGTCTGCGTGGATGATCTTCTTCGCCCGTCCGCTGTCGGTATTTGCTGGCCTGCTGCCGTTTCGCGGCTTCAACCTGCGCGAGCGCGTCTTTATCAGCTGGGTGGGTCTGCGCGGCGCGGTTCCGATTATTCTTGCGGTCTTTCCGATGATGGCCGGTCTGGATAACGCCCGGCTGTTCTTTAACGTGGCTTTCTTCGTGGTGCTGATTTCGCTGCTGTTCCAGGGAACGTCCCTCGGGTGGGCGGCGAAAAAAGCCAAAGTGGTGGTCCCTCCCGTGGGCTGGCCGGTGTCGCGGGTGGGGCTCGACATTCATCCGGAAAACCCGTGGGAGCAGTTCGTCTATCAGCTGAGCGCCGACAAATGGTGCGTGGGCGCTTCGCTGCGCGATTTGCACATGCCGGCCGAAACGCGCATTGCCGCCCTGTTCCGCGACAATGTCCTGTTGCACCCTACCGGCAGCACCCGCCTGCGCGAAGGGGATATTCTCTGCGTGATTGGCCGCGAGCGTGACCTGCCCGCGCTGGGTAAGCTGTTCAG
Organism: Enterobacter cloacae complex sp. IR5422; assembly: GCF_049238165.1. Lineage (NCBI taxonomy): Bacteria > Pseudomonadati > Pseudomonadota > Gammaproteobacteria > Enterobacterales > Enterobacteriaceae > Enterobacter > Enterobacter cloacae complex sp. IR5422. Next base: position 49,842 of record NZ_JBMKHT010000004.1, read on the forward strand.
CCAGTCCCCGCCGGTGGCGCTGGACCAGCGTTTCTTCGGCGATTTTATTCTGGAAGCCAGCGCCAGGTTTGCCGATGTGGCACTGATTTACGGCCTGGATGAAGGTGCTGAAGACGGAGATAGCCAGCAAACGCTGGGCGAAATCATCCAGCAGCGGCTTGGCGCTGCCCCGGTCGTGGGCGATCAGGTAGAGTTTGCCGGGATGATCTGGACGGTAGCAGAGAAAGAAGATAACGCGGTAAGGAAAGTCGGTTTGAGGCCGATGGAAGAGGAAGCGGAGTAGCGGTTTTTTGCCGGGTGGCGGCTTCGCCTTACCCGGCCTACAAAACCCTCGAACGTAGGCCGGGTAAGCGTTAGCGCCACCCGGCGAACATACGTTACACCGTCACAACCGGCACCCTCGGTGCCAGGGCACACATCAGTTCATACCCTACCGTGCCCGCCGCGGCCGCCACGTCATCAATTTTGATTTCGTTACCCCACAGCTCGACCGGCGAACCGATACCCGCCTGCGGGCAGGGCGTCAGGTCAACGGCCAGCATATCCATAGAAACGGTGCCTACCGTTCCCGTGCGGACCCCATCGACCCACACAGGCGTACCGGTCGGCGCAATGCGCGGGTAGCCGTCGGCATAGCCGCCCGCCACGATACCAATCCGCTGCTCGCCCTTTGCCCGATAGCGGCTACCGTAGCCCACCGTGTCGCCAGCTTTCAGGGTCTGCACACCAATGATTTCGCTGCGCAGGGTCATAACCGGCTTCAGGCCGCTGTTGGCGATATCCTGCCACTGGCCCGAGGGCGACGCGCCGTACAGAACGATCCCCGGACGCACCCAGTTGTAATGCGCCTCGGGATGCCACAGCGTGGCCGCCGAGTTGGACAGCGAGCGCGGGCAGTCCAGCCCTTCTGCCGCCTGCTCGATGCGGACCATGGCATCGGCGATACCGTCCGGTTTTTCCGCGTCGGCAAAGTGCGCCATCAGCGTCATTTCACCCACGTTCTTCAGGGCGCGCAGCTGCTGCCAGACCGTATGCACCCGCTCAGGCTGGAAGCCCAGGCGGTTCATGCCGCTGTTGACCTTGAGATAGATATCCAGCGGCGCGTGGAGCTTCGCATCCTGAATCGCTTTGATCTGCCAGTTGCTGTGAACGCTGGTGGTCAGCCGGTACTTATCCAGCAGCGGCAGATCGTCGGCGTGGAAGAACCCCTCCAGCAGCAGTATGGGCCCTTTCCAGCCGCGCTCGCGCAGCAGAATGGCCTCTTCAAGATTGAGTAACGCAAAGCCATCGGTGGCGCTCAGCGCGCTCCAGATACGGTCAATGCCGTGGCCGTAGGCATTCGCTTTCACCACCGACCACACGCGTGCGCCAGGTGCCGCCCGGCGAACAATCTGCAGGTTATCCTTCAGGGCCTGCAGGTTCAGCTGAGCCAGAACAGGACGGGACATGACAACTCCTTAGTTATGTGCGCCGTGCAGGTGCTGTGGACGCGACGGCGTAAACCCCGATTGATAGCGCGCGACACTGAGATCGTCAAACGGAATGGCCGGCGTGCGTCCGGAAATCAGGTCGCTCAGCAGCTGTCCGGAGCCGCAGGCCATCGTCCAGCCAAGCGTACCGTGTCCGGTATTGGTCCACAGGTTTTTAAACGGCGTGCGCCCGACAATCGGCGTGCCGTCCGGCGTCATCGGACGCAGGCCGGTCCAGAAGGTCGCCTGCTCGACAAAGCCACCGCGCGGGAAGAGGTCCCCCACCACCATCTCCAGCGTTTCACGACGCGGTTTCAGCAGTTCGGTGTTGAAGCCGACAATCTCCGCCATGCCGCCTACGCGGATGCGGTTATCGAAGCGGGTAATGGCGATTTTATAGGTTTCATCCAGAATGGTAGAAACCGGTGCGCCGCTCTCCTCTTTTACCGGAATGGTCAGCGAGTAGCCTTTTAGCGGGTAGACCGGAATATCGAGGATGCCCTTCAGCATGGCGGTGGAGTACGAACCAAACGCCATGACGTAAGCATCCGCTTTGATCACCTCTTCGCCACACTTCACGCCGTAAATTTTTTCCCCTTCCGACAGCAGCTTGTCGACAGAGGTGTTGTACCGGAATTTCACCCCTGCCTGCTCGCACATCTGCGCCAGACGCTGCGTAAAGAGCTGGCAGTCGCCGGTTTCGTCATTCGGCAGGCGCAGGCCGCCCGTCAGCTTATGCGCCACTTCCGCCAGCGCAGGTTCAACCTGACCAAGCTGGCTGGCTTCCAGCAGCTGATACGGTACGCCAGCATCTTCCAGCACGGCGATATCGCGGGTGGCGTTTTCATACTGTTGTTCGGTGCGGAACAGTTGGAGCGTTCCGCCCTGACGGCCTTCGTACTCAATCCCGGTTGAGGCGCGCAGCGCTTTCAGGCAGTCGCGGCTGTATTCCGCCAGGCGCACCATGCGCCCTTTGTTCTCCATGTAGTGGCGTGTGTCGCAGTTGCGCAGCATCTGCCACAACCACTTCAGCTGGAACTGCGTGCCGTCAAGGCTGATGGCCAGCGGCGCGTGGCGCTGGAACATCCATTTAATCGCTTTCAGCGGAACGCCCGGCGCTGCCCACGGTGCCGCATAGCCCGGAGATATTTGCCCGGCGTTCGCCGCGCTGGTTTCCAGCGCGGGGCCTGACTCACGATCGATAACGGTGACGTCATGTCCCGCCTGACTTAAATACCAGGCGCTGGTTACCCCAACGACACCACTTCCCAGTATGACAACACGCATAGCCACTCCATTATGTGCAAAAGAACAATCTTCTAATTACAGATTGATAACCTAGTTGAAAATATTATTCAACATACGACTTTTTTATGGTGACTTACCTCACACATCCCCCAGCATCAGGGGATAGTGCTAATTTGGGATCTCCTGCTGCGCGTTATTTTTAACCAGCATAAAATGCTGAGAGACACCGTTTTTTTGCCGTATCAAAAACGCGAAATCGCAAAGAAAAAATTTCTGCCCCAGCACGCTTTTTAACACGTTGATCTATGCTTGAAAGGAGGCTCTCCAGACAGAGAGAGCACCCACAACGAGGGCGCGCTAATGGCTACTATTGATTCCCTGAACAAGGACAACACACGTCTGAGCGATGGACCCGACTGGACCTTCGAGCTGCTGGATGTTTACCTCGCCGAAATCGACCGGGTTGCAAAACTGTATCGCCTGGATACCTATCCCCATCAGATTGAAGTCATTACGTCCGAACAGATGATGGACGCCTACTCCAGCGTCGGGATGCCGATCAACTATCCGCACTGGTCGTTTGGTAAGAAATTTATCGAAACGGAGCGGCTGTATAAGCACGGCCAGCAGGGTCTGGCGTATGAGATCGTCATCAACTCCAATCCGTGTATCGCCTATTTAATGGAAGAGAACACCATTACCATGCAGGCGCTGGTGATGGCGCACGCCTGCTACGGGCATAACTCCTTTTTCAAGAATAACTACCTGTTCCGCAGCTGGACGGATGCCAGCTCGATCGTCGATTACCTGATCTTCGCCCGTAAATACATTACCGACTGCGAAGAACGCTACGGCGTGGATGAAGTGGAAAAACTGCTCGACTCCTGTCACGCGCTGATGAACTACGGCGTTGACCGCTACAAACGTCCGCAGAAAATCTCCCTGCAGGAGGAGAAGGCCCGGCAGAAAAGCCGAGAAGAGTATCTGCAAAGCCAGGTGAACATGCTGTGGCGCACCCTGCCGAAGCGTGAGGAAGAAAAAACGATCGCCGAAGCGCGGCGCTATCCGTCCGAGCCGCAGGAAAACCTGCTCTATTTTATGGAGAAGAACGCCCCGCTGCTGGAGCCGTGGCAGCGTGAGATCCTGCGCATCGTGCGCAAGGTGAGCCAGTATTTCTATCCGCAAAAGCAGACGCAGGTGATGAACGAAGGCTGGGCGACCTTCTGGCACTACACCATCCTCAACCACCTGTATGACGAGGGGAAAGTTACCGAGCGGTTCATGATGGAGTTTCTCCACAGCCATACCAACGTGGTGTTCCAGCCGCCCTACAACAGCCCGTGGTACAGCGGCATTAACCCGTATGCGCTTGGCTTTGCCATGTTCCAGGACATCAAGCGTATCTGCCAGTCGCCAACGGAAGAAGACAAGTACTGGTTCCCGGATATCGCCGGGTCTGACTGGCTGGAAACGCTGCACTTTGCGATGCGCGATTTTAAAGATGAGAGCTTCATTAGCCAGTTTATGTCGCCGAAGATCATGCGTGACTTCCGCTTCTTCACCGTGCTGGACGATGACCGCAACAACTATCTGGAGATCTCCGCAATCCACAACGAGGAGGGATACCGTGAGATCCGCTCTCGCCTCTCTTCCCAGTACAACCTGAGCAATCTTGAACCCAACATTCAGGTGTGGAACGTGGATTTGCGCGGTGACCGCTCCCTGACGCTGCGCTATATCCCGCACAATCGCGCGCCGCTGGATAAAGGGCGTAAAGAGGTGCTGAAGCACGTGCATCGCCTTTGGGGCTTTGACGTGCAGCTGGAGCAGCAGAATGAAGACGGGAGCGTCGAGCTGCTTGAACGCTGCCCGGCGCGGTTGAATACGCTTTAGTCCAGCCTTTTTTGCCCGGTGGCGCTACGCTTACCGGGCCTACAAGACCCGTAGGTCGGGTAAGGCGCAGCCGCCACCCGACGAAAAAAAACCTCTCACACGAGAGGTTTTTTATTTCAGCGGCTCTGAATCGCCAAATCACCCGGCAGCGTTTTCTGCATACGGTGCCAGATTTCACCGGAATCGTGACCGTAGCGGCGCACCGTCTCATACACCTGATCGTGCAGACCTTCGGAGCACAGCTTGCTCAGCTTATGGTAAAAGCCCAGCGCCAGGCTGCGGGCTTCGGGATTGGCAAAGTAGTGGCGGCCAATGCGGGTGTAGAGTCCCTTCATACCGTTGAGGATCAGACCGTACACCGGGTTGCCGGAGGCAAACGCCAGGCCACGGAAGACGTTGTAATCGAGGGTGGCGAACGCGTCGGCGTGATCTTCCACCTCGTTGGCACTGGCCAGCACCGCAAGCGCATCTTCCGGATGCTGGCGGAAAGCCGTACGAATAAAGATCGTCGCGATGTTGGTGCGAACGGAGAGCAGATTATCAATGAGCTGCGGCACGCTTTCATGATCGAGACGCGCCAGCGTTTCAAGAATGTTCAGCCCGGAGGTTTCCCAGAAGTTGTTCACTTTTGTTGGCTTGCCGTGCTGGATCGTCAACCAGCCATCGCGCGCCAGTCGCTGAAGCACTTCACGCAGCGTGGTGCGAGTGACGCCAATCAGTTCAGAGAGTTCGCGTTCAGCCGGAAGAATGGACCCCGCAGGGAAACGATTATTCCAGATGCTTTCAATGATGTACTCTTCCGCGAAACCCGCCGGGCTCTGCGCCTTAATGACCATAGTGAGATTTCCATTACACAGCTTTTGCAAATTGGACTCATCATACCAGAGGCGTGCAGTGGCAGGTAGCGCGGCAAAGAGAGAAAAGAGGGATCGCCGTTTCATTTTTATGAAATTTACAATGCAGTCTTATCCGCGTCTGGACCGTGAATTTTGCGTATACTGATGTTTTGTCTTACTTGACGGGGAAGGACGTCTGTCGTGGAAATTTCTTTTGGGCGCGCTCTGTGGCGCAATTTTTTAGGCCAGTCTCCTGACTGGTACAAACTGATACTGCTGGTGTTCCTGGTCGTTAACCCTCTCCTCTTTTACGTGAACCCGTTCGTTGCCGGGTGGCTGCTGGTCGCGGAGTTTATCTTCACCCTGGCGATGGCGCTGAAATGCTATCCCCTGTTGCCGGGCGGATTGCTGGCGTTTGAAGCGGTAGTGATTGGCATGACCTCAGCCGAGCATGTCAAAGCAGAGCTGGCTTCAAATCTTGAAGTGCTTCTGCTGCTGATGTTTATGGTGGCGGGCATCTACTTTATGAAACAGCTGCTGCTGTTTATCTTTACGCGCCTGCTGCTCAGCATTCCGTCGAAAATGGTTCTCTCGCTGGCGTTTTGCCTTGCGGCGGCCTTCCTGTCAGCCTTCCTGGACGCGCTGACGGTCGTCGCGGTGGTGATAAGCGTCGCGGTGGGGTTTTACGGTATTTATCACCGCGTGGCCTCCTCTCGTCCGGGTGAGGATCTGCAGGATGACAGCCATGTCGATGCGCATAACCGCGAGGTACTGGAGCAGTTTCGCGCCTTCCTGCGCAGCCTGATGATGCATGCCGGGGTGGGTACCGCCCTGGGGGGCGTGATGACGATGGTGGGCGAGCCGCAAAACCTGATCATTGCGAAAGCGGCGGGCTGGCACTTCGGTGATTTCTTCCTGAGAATGGCCCCGGTGAGCGTGCCGGTGCTGATCTGCGGTCTGGCGACCTGTTTGCTGGTGGAGAAGTTTCGCCTCTTTGGTTACGGGGCACAACTCCCGGAGCCGGTACGTCAGGAACTGCATAAATTCGATCTGCAGAGCCGACGCCAGCGGACGCGCCAGGAGACGCTGCGCCTGATTGCACAGGGGATCATCGGCGTCTGGCTTATCGCCGCGCTGGCGTTCCATCTGGCTGAAGTGGGGCTGATTGGTCTGTCCGTGATTATTCTCGCCACGACCTTTACCGGCGTGACGGATGAGCATGCCATCGGCAAAGCCTTTACCGAAGCGCTGCCGTTTACCGCCCTGCTGGCGGTGTTCTTTGCGGTCGTGGCGGTGATAATCGACCAGCACCTGTTCGCGCCGATTATTGCCTTTGTCTTACGGGCATCGCCGGATGCTCAGCTGTCGCTGTTTTACCTGTTTAACGGCCTGCTCTCGTCGATCTCTGATAACGTCTTTGTCGGGACGGTTTACATTAACGAGGCTAAGACCGCGATGGAGCAAGGCGTGATCAGCGCCGGACAGTTTGAACTGCTGGCCGTGGCGATCAACACCGGTACCAACCTGCCGTCGGTGGCGACACCCAATGGCCAGGCCGCCTTCCTGTTCCTGCTGACCTCCGCCCTTGCGCCACTCATACGTCTTTCTTATGGAAGAATGGTCTGGATGGCCCTGCCCTATACGCTGGTGCTTACGATCGTGGGATTGCTTTGCGTCAAAATTACCCTTATTCCCTGTACGCAATGGTTGATACAAGCGGGTATACTTGCGGCGCAGTAAACTCTGCAACTCGGGCAGTTCGCTGCCCGTTTGCCTTTTCGCACGATAAACATCCAATTACGTTTTATTTCGCCAGGTACAGGTGGCGCGAAAAACGAATTCGTTTACACTGCGCTTTCTAAGCATGTTCCAGGGAAATGATTATGTTGAGATTTTTAAACCAGTGCTCCCGCGGTCGCGGAGCATGGTTGTTAATGGCCCTGACCGCCTTTGCGCTGGAAATGGTCGCGCTGTGGTTCCAGCACGTAATGGGACTCAAACCTTGCGTGCTCTGTATTTACGAACGCTGCGCGCTGTTCGGCATTATGGGGGCTGGCCTGGTCGGCGCGATTGCGCCGAAGTCGCCGCTTCGCTATGCCGGGATCGCAATCTGGCTCTACAGCGCCTGGAAAGGCATTGAACTCTCCTGGCAGCACACGATGATGCAGCTGCATCCGTCACCGTTTATGACCTGCGATTTTGCCGCCCGCTTCCCGAGCTGGCTGCCGCTGGACAAATGGCTGCCGCAGGTGTTCGTTGCCTCCGGTGACTGCTCCGTTCGCCAGTGGGAATTCCTGACGCTGGAGATGCCGCAGTGGCTGGTGGGCATTTTTGCCGCCTACTTCGTCGTGGCGCTGCTGGTGTTGATCGCTCAGCCGTTCAAACCGAAGAAACGCGATTTGTTCGGACGCTAATTCGCCCGGCGGCGCTTCGCTTGCGCGGGCCTACGGTTTTGTAGGTCGGGTAAGCGCAGCGCCACCCGACACAACAGCGCACAATAAAAAACCCGCTTCGGCGGGTTTTTTAATCTCAACGGGTCGGGTGGTTCATGATGTGATCTTCCCAGTCCCGCACCTCGGACTCTTTCACCGCAATGTGGCGCACGGAGATACGTTCGCCGTGCATCGCCGCTTTTGAACCGGTCAGCAGGGGGTGCCAGTCAGGCAGACCTTTCCCCTCCGCCAGCAGGCGATACGCGCAGGTATGCGGCAGCCATTCAAAGGTGGGCAGATTCTCACGGGTTAATTTAATGCAGTCTGGCTCGAACTCGAAGCGGCGCTCGTAGTTGCGGCACTGGCAGGTTTTGATATTCAGCTGCTTGCAGGCCACGTTGGTGAAGTAGATTTCGTCCGTGTCTTCATCCATCAGCTTGTGCAGGCAGCACTGACCACAGCCGTCGCATAAGGATTCCCATTCCGCGTCGGTCATGTCGTCGAGAGTTTTGCTTTGCCAGAAAGGGATGTCGTTCATCAGGATGTCCACACGTCAAAAGAAAGCGCACCTTATAACGAGTCTGGCACGTCGTTGCAAGTTTTGCCGCCCTTTTCAGGCGGCAAGAGGAGGTTACAGCACGCGGGTTTTCAGCGACAGGCCGTTAAAACCAACTTCAAGTTCATCACCGCTCGCGAGCGGACCAACGCCTTCCGGCGTGCCGGTCAGGATCACATCACCCGGCTTGAGGGTAAAGAAGCGGCTCATGTAGGCGATCAGCGGCACAATCTTATGGATCATGTCTGCCGTGGTGCCCTGCTGGCGGATTTCACCGTTAACCTTCAGGCTGAGCGGCGTGTCCTGCGGATTACCGGTAAATTCGCTCACCGGCACAAACGCCGAAATCGGGCAGGAATTATCAAACCCTTTGGCTTTTTCCCACGGCTGCCCCGCTTTCTTCATTTTACCCTGCACGTCGCGTAGCGTCAGATCCAGCGCCACGCCATATCCGGCAATCGCTTTTTGCACATGCTCTTCGGAGGCCTGACGCAGCGTTGCGCCGATCAGCACGGCGAGTTCCACTTCGTGGTGCACCGAGCCGAGCCCCTGCGGCAGGGCCAGCGGCTGGCGAATATCGCAAAGCGCCGTTTCAGGCTTAATGAACAGAACCGGCTCTTCTGGCGTCGCACTGCCCATCTCCTGAATATGTTTTGCATAGTTGCTGCCCACGCAAACCACTTTGCTGACGGGATAATCCAGTAATGCACCTTGCCAGTTATGATGTTGATACATGGTCGACCCCTAAACGGTTGATGTGTTGTGCTCAAAAACAGTTGAGACTATTTTTTACCGTTCGCCTCAAGATGCTGTTTTAATAAATTCTCGGGTGGCGGCGGAAGCTGTAAATAATAGCCCTGCTCGGCTAATGCCGTTTTCACTTTCTCCAGATCGGCATTCACCAGTTTCTTGCGACCATCAAGCGGCAGCAGCATCGCCATCTGCGGTCGGCCAAAGCTCTTCATTAATTCTTCAGGCACGCGTGAAAAATCGTCTTTCTTTTCGACATAAAGATAGGTCTGGTCACGGGTTGTACTTCTGTAGATCACACAAAACATGTTTTTACTCTGAATTAATGGGTGGTTGCTTGCCTCAATATACTCCTGACTATAACATGCCTGATACTCTTCGGAATATCGCAGCGAGTGGTTGCGGTTAATAGCAAATTGAGTAAGGCCAGGATGTCAAACACGCCCATCGAGCTTAAAGGCAGTAGCTTCACCTTATCAGTGGTACATTTGCATGATGCAAAACCCGAGGTTATTCGTCAGGCGTTAGAAGACAAAATCGCCCAGGCTCCCGCCTTCCTGAAGCACGCCCCTGTTGTTATCAACGTCAGCGGTCTTGAAGCGCCGGTTAACTGGAAACGTCTCCAGCAGGCCGTCTCCTCGACCGGACTGCGTATTGTCGGCATCAGCGGCTGCAAAGATACTGAACTGAAAGCGGAAATTGACCGTGCGGGGCTGCCGCTTCTGAATGAAGGCAAAGAAAAAGCCCCGCGTGCGGCACCCGTTGCCGTCGAAACGCCCCCTCCTGCGGCGCAAAACGTTACAAACATCACAAAAACGCGAATGATTGATGTGCCGGTTCGTTCCGGTCAGCGCATTTATGCACCAAACTGTGATCTGATTGTTACAAGCCACGTCAGTGCTGGCGCTGAGCTGATTGCAGATGGCAATATTCACGTTTACGGTATGATGCGTGGACGTGCGCTCGCAGGTGCAAGTGGCGATCGGGACGCGCAAATATTTTGTACTCACCTGACGGCGGAACTGGTGTCCATCGCAGGTGAATATTGGCTGAGCGACAAGATCCCAGCCGAATTTTATGGCAAAGCGGCTCGCCTGCTTCTGGCAGACGACGCGTTGACCGTTCAACCGTTGAATTGATCCCTTTTTAACAAGGAATTTCTATGGCACGCATTATTGTTGTTACTTCGGGTAAAGGAGGCGTTGGCAAGACCACCTCCAGCGCGGCCATCGCTACTGGTTTGGCCCAGAAGGGAAAGAAAACCGTCGTTATCGACTTCGATATCGGCCTGCGTAACCTCGACCTCATCATGGGATGTGAGCGTCGCGTCGTGTATGACTTTGTGAACGTCATTCAGGGCGATGCCACGCTGAACCAGGCGCTGATTAAAGACAAGCGCACCGAGAACCTCTACATTCTCCCGGCTTCTCAGACGCGTGACAAAGACGCCCTGACCCGTGAAGGGGTGGAAAAGGTGCTCGACGAGCTGAAAAAAATGGAGTTCGACTTCATTGTCTGTGACTCCCCTGCCGGCATCGAAACCGGTGCCCTGATGGCGCTCTACTTCGCTGATGAAGCGATCATCACCACCAACCCTGAAGTTTCATCCGTGCGTGACTCAGACCGCATTCTCGGGATCCTCGCCTCTAAATCCCGTCGTGCGGAAAATGGCGAAGACCCGATTAAAGAACACCTGCTGCTCACCCGCTACAACCCGGGCCGCGTGAACAAAGGTGACATGCTGAGCATGGAAGACGTGCTGGAGATCCTGCGCATTAAGCTGGTGGGCGTTATCCCGGAAGATCAGTCCGTGTTACGTGCCTCTAACCAGGGCGAGCCAGTGATCCTTGATACAATGGCAGATGCAGGTAAAGCTTACGCCGATACCGTTGACCGTCTGCTGGGAGAAGAACGTCCTTTCCGCTTCATTGAAGAAGAGAAGAAAGGTTTCCTCAAACGCCTGTTCGGAGGATAAGTTATGGCATTACTGGACTTTTTTCTCTCGCGGAAAAAGAACACCGCCAACATCGCAAAAGAACGTCTGCAAATTATCGTTGCGGAGCGTCGTCGTAGCGACGCCGAGCCTCACTACCTGCCGCAGCTGCGCAAGGACATCCTGGAAGTGATCTGTAAGTACGTGCAGATTGACCCGGAGATGGTGACGGTGCAGCTGGAACAAAAAGACGGGGATATTTCGATTCTGGAGCTGAACGTGACGCTCCCGGAAGCGGAAGAGTCGCGTCCGTAGGTTTGTGATTTCGTCGCCCCGGTAAGCGCAGCGCCACCGGGGGAATATGCCGGGTTTATCACCCGGCATATTTTTTATCGCGGATAACCTTCCAGCAGCGTATTCAGGCGACCGGCCATCAATTCCCCGCGCCATCCCGCCATCATCTCCGGCATGCCATTCTGCGGCTTCAGCTTCCAGTGCCAGTTAAGCAGCTGGTTAATCTGACGGCGTGAAGCGAGCAGCTCCGCGCTCAGCTTGCTTTCCGTAGCCACCGCCTGCACCAGCGCTTTGATGTCCTTAAACGCTTTGCGATAGCCCGGCATATCCATCAGGTTCAGCAGCGGTTCCGGCAGCGCCTCTTCCGGTAACGCCTGCGCTTTTGCGACCAGCGCCAGCAGGGTTTTGCCGTGGAAACGGATTTCACTGCCCGAAAGCCCAATGCTGTCCAGCTCGCCGAGGCTGCCCGGCATATAGCGCGCAACCGCCCAGAGATGCTCTTCACGAACCACAAAGTTAACGGCCAGATCGCGCTCGCGCGCTTTACGCAAGCGCCAGTCTGCCAGCAGCTGCAGGCACGCCAGCTGACGCGTACGCAGCTGCCAGGCGTTGCTGATGTCGCGCCAGGCCTCTTTCGGCTCCACCACTTCCTGACGACGCAGCTGGGTCATACGGCACTCGTCCAGCGCGGCGGACAGCCAGCCGGATGCCTCGGCTTCTTGCATCAGCTGTCCGGCGATCGGCAGCAGGTAAAACACGTCAGCCGCCGCATACTCCAGCTGGCGCGCGGTAAGCGGACGGGCCAGCCAGTCGGTACGGGATTCGCTTTTATCCAGCGTCAGGCCCGTATACTCCTCCACCATGGCGGCAAAGCCCCAGGAGAGCGGTCGCCCGCTGAACGCCGCAAGGATCTGCGTATCAATCAGCGGCTGAGGCATGATGCCAAAGGTGTTCAGAAAGACTTCCAGATCTTCACTGCCTGCGTGCAGGTATTTCGTGACGGCGGTATCGAGCAGCAGATCGCGCATCGGCGTCCAGTCGGTAATGCCGAGAGGGTCGATCAGCGACACGTGTTTACCGTCGTACATCTGAATCAACCCCAGCTGCGGATAGTACGTCCGGGTACGGACAAACTCGGTATCCAGGGCAATGGCAGGAAAGTCGCGCGTCACTTCGCACAGCGAAGCCAGCTCGTCGTTGGTCGTGATCATCTGGTAATTCAAATCGGATTCTCTTTTGTTTGCGCCCATAAAAAACGCCGGCTTAACCGGCGTCTGGACGATTAACGTGAAGCTCAGGCCTTATTGTCTACTTTGGCACGGGCTTCGTCACGTAATTCTCGTCGTAATATCTTCCCGACGTTGGATTTCGGCAGCTCGTCGCGGAATTCCACCAGCTTCGGCACTTTATAGCCCGTCAGCTGACGACGACAAAACGTTATCAGCGCTTCCTCGGTGAGAGAAGGATCTTTCTTGACCACAAATATTTTCACCGCTTCACCGCTGCTGCCGGAAGGCACGCCGACCGCTGCCACTTCGAGTACGCCGCTGTGCTGCATGACCACGTCTTCGATCTCATTCGGATAGACGTTGAAGCCAGAGACCAGGATCATATCTTTCTTGCGATCGACAATGCGCAGGAAGCCCTCGTCATCCATCACCGCGATGTCACCGGTATGCAGCCAGCCGTCTTTGATGATTTCGTCGGTCGCGTCGGGACGCTGCCAATAGCCCAGCATGACCTGTGGACCTTTAACGCACAGCTCCCCCGGCTCACCCGGCGCGACTTCGTTATCGTTATCATCGACCAGTTTCGCTTCAGTAGAAGGAACGGGCAGTCCAATGCTTCCGCTGTGGTAGTCGATGTCATGCGGGTTAACGCTGACCAGCGGCGCGCACTCCGTCAGGCCATAGCCCTCCAGCAGATACTGGCCGGTAAGCTTCACCCAGCGCTCGGCCACCGCCTGCTGAACCGGCATGCCGCCGCCCGCAGAGAGATGGAGCGTGGAGAAGTCCAGCTGCTGGAACTCTTTGTTATTAAGCAGCGCGTTAAACAGGGTATTTACCCCGGTCATGGCGGTGAACGGGTATTTTGCCAGCTCTTTCACCAGCCCCGGTATATCACGCGGGTTGGTAATCAGCACGTTTTGACCGCCCAGCTCAATAAACAGCAGGCAGTTCATGGTCAGTGCGAAAATGTGGTACAGCGGCAGCGCCGTAATGACCAGCTCTTTGCCGGGATGCAGCAGCGGCCCGTAGGTTGCATTGACCTGCTCAAGGTTCGCCAGCATGTTGCGGTGGGTCAGCATTGCGCCTTTCGCCACGCCAGTGGTACCGCCGGTATACTGCAGGAACGCGAGATCTTCTGAGACCACTTCCGGCTTAACATACTGCATACGATAGCCCGCATGCAGCGCGCGGCGGAAGGAGATAGCGTCCGGCAGATGGTATTTTGGCACCAGACGTTTGACGTATTTGACGACAAAGTTAACCAGCGTGCCTTTGGCGGTGGAGAGTTGATCCCCCATGCGCGTCAGGATGACGTGTTTCACCTGGGTTTTGTCGACCACTTTTTCCAGCGTATGGGCAAAGTTGGACACAATGACAATCGCAACCGCGCCGCTGTCGTTCAGCTGATGCTCCAGCTCGCGCGGGGTGTACAGCGGGTTGACGTTAACGACAATCATCCCGGCACGCAGGATACCGAACAGCGCCACCGGGTATTGCAGCAGGTTCGGCATCATCAGCGCGACGCGGTCCCCTTTTTGCAGCCCCAGCCCTTCCTGCAGGTACGCCGCAAACGCCCGGCTGCGCTCCTCCAGCTTACGGAACGTCATCACCTCGCCCATATTCACAAATGCGGGCTGGTCCGCGTAGCGCCTTACCGAGTGTTCAAATAATTCCACCAGGGATTGATAACGGTCAGGATTGATCTCAGCAGGAACATCTGCGGGATAACGGTTAAGCCAAACCTTCTTCAATGCATCACCTCTGAAATGAGTGTTCGTCGTCATCACAACCCCGATAATAAACAGTTTGTTAACATTATATTAACTCAGCGTACCAGTTTATTAATTGTTCAGATTTAAGGTTGCGAAGCGCGTCACTCTTTTTTTTCGTTTTATCCGTAAAAAAACAGAGACAGCGGCTGAGCCGCTGTCTCTTTTCTAACAATAACAGTGAGTTACTCAGTTACGATCGTCTGTACCTGTGCAGGCCCCGGGTTATACCAGCCCCAGCCCGGGTAGCCGTAACGATAAGGATGTGGACCCCACATCCACGGATCGATCGGCTGAGGCGGCATGATCACCTGCTGTGCCAGCCGCCAGCGCTTGTAGCCGTTGACCTGCATGGTCATAAATTTATACGGCGTGCTGCCGATTTTGCCCTGTACGGCGCCGGTAATCGGCCCGACAACGGTCACCAGCTGTCCGCGGAAATCGACCGGGTCCAGGAACCCACTGACGTCCGCATAGATACGTCCCCGGGAGGCCTCGCCCAGTACAGGCCGAGCGCCGCTGTCGAGCGGTACCGTGGCGATCTCCAGACGGGTTTTCCCCTGCTGGTTCTGCACGTCGATCACTTTCCCACCAAAGCGCGCTTCCTGGCCGATGTACAGCTCAGGTGCATTCATCACCCGAACCAGATCCTGCTGTGGCGTCGGGCTGCTGCCCTTAATCGCATCAGGAACGGAAACGCATCCGCTCAGTGCTATGGCAACCGCGCCTGCCATAATAAGGCGTACTACTTTAGTCTGAACCGCCATGATGCGACTCCTTTTTCTCAGTTCCTGTTACTGAGATTCACTCGCGGCCCGGAAGTTTCTTCCACGCGACGGTGTTTCGCAAATAAACCGGTTCCGCGTGTTCAACGGCCACGGTTTTGCCTGCTGCGAGCAGCTGGCTGGCAATCGGAAGCATATCTTCCGCAGCCGGCAGAAGCATGTTGCCGTCCACCAGCGTCAGCCCGGTGCCGTTCGCCATCTCAGGCCACGCCTGCCAGCCCGTACCGACGGTCGCCCACTCGCCGGACAGCTGCTTCAGCCGTTCCGTCACCGCTTCCGGCTTAAGCACGGCTTCCGTCTCTTCACCGTGCCACACGCCCTGCTCGTCGCGGGTGTATTCGGCCCAGTAGACTTCGCCCATGCGGGCATCAATCGCTGCCAGGACGCGCGTTGCCCCGGTCATGCGCCATGCGCCCTGCGCCATGGTGGCGAGGGTTGAGACGCCGATCATCGGCAGTTCGGCGCCCAGCGCCAGCCCTTGCGCAATGCCAATCCCGATGCGTACGCCCGTAAAGCTGCCGGGGCCGCGGCCAAAGGCCAGCGCGTCGAGGTCGGTTAAGGAGGTGTTGCCCTGGGTTAAAATGGCTTTTACCAGGGGGAGAATGCGTTGGGTGTGTTCCCGTGGGCACTCTTCGAAATGGGCAGAAACAGCACCGTCGTTCAACAGAGCAACAGAGCAAGCCTCTGTCGCGGTATCAATAGCCAGAATTCGCATCAGTCGTCGCGCTCTCGCAAGGGTCAGTCACAAAATGGCGCGCATCTTAGCACACTCCGGGGTAAATTACTCCGCCGTTGGGTTTGCCAGGAAACGCACCGCGCGTTTTATGTCCCGCGTCCGCGGTGCGGGCGGCAGGCTTGCAAGGAAGGTTGCCCCGTAAGGACGCATCACCAGCCGGTTATCGCAGATGACCAGCACGCCGCGATCGGTGACGTCACGGATTAAGCGCCCTACCCCTTGCTTAAGCGTAATGACCGCATCCGGCAGCTGAACCTCGTCAAACGGATCGCCGCCGCGCAGGCGGCAGTCTTCCATGCGCGCCTTCAGCAGCGGATCGTCCGGGGAGGTAAACGGCAGCTTATCAATGATCACCAGCGAGAGCGTATCGCCCCGCACGTCGACCCCTTCCCAGAAGCTGCTGGTTGCGACCAGCAGGGCATTACCGGCGCTAACGAACTGCTGCAGCAGCTGGCCTTTGCTGGTTTCGCCCTGCAGCAGCACCGGTAGCGTCATGATGGCGCGGAACTGCTCGGCGAGGTCGCGCATCATGGCGTGGGAGGTGCAGAGCATAAAGCAGCGGCCGTTATTGGCCTCGATCATCGGCTTCAGCATCGCCGCGAGATGCCGCGCCGCCCCCGGCTGGTTCGGCAGCGGCAGATTGCGCGGCACGCAGAGCAGCGCCTGCTTTTCGTAATCGAACGGGCTGGGCAGAAGCAGCGATTCCGCCTGCTCGATGCCGAGGCGCTCGGTGAAGTGGTGCAGGTCGTCATTCACCGACAGGGTTGCCGACGTGAAGATCCAGCTGCCCGGCTTTTGCGCCATCACCTCTTTAAATTTATCCGCCACCGTCAGCGGCGTGAGCGCCAGGGTAAAGTGGCGCGAAGTGCACTCGTACCAGTAGCTGTAACCCGGCTGGTTAATCTCTTTCAGCCGCTTCAGCCGCCCGCGATAGAGCGTGGCGCGTTCGAAGGCCGCATCCAGCAGCGCGGAGCGGCCGAGCGACAGTTTCGCTACGTCGTAGCAGAGCTCAAGCGCATCATCGAGCAGCAGCAGCGCGCGCTGGATGTTTTTGTCCGCCAGCAGCTCGCGCAGGTTACCGCGATAGCCCGGCTCGCCGAGCTGTAAACGGAAATCCTGCGCGCTCTGCGCCAGACGGTCGGCGCACTTCTGCAGCTGCTGGGTATCTTTGAGTTCGGTCCGGTAAGCAATGGTGAAATCTTTCGCCAGATCCTGCAGCTGGCGGCTGGAGAGCGACTGCCCAAAATACTGGCTGGCGATGTCCGGAAGCTGGTGGGCTTCGTCGAAGATCATCACGTCCGCCTCCGGGATCAGCTCACCAAAGCCGCTGTCCTTGACGACCATATCCGCCAGAAACAGATGATGGTTCACCACAACAACATCAGCATCCATCGCCGTTTTGCGCGCTTTCACCACGAAGCAGTCTTTATACAGCGGGCAGTCGCTGCCGAGGCAGTTGTCGTTGGTGCTGGTCACCAGCGGCCAGGCGGGAGAGTCTTCCGGCACGCTCGCGCAGGTGCTGATGTCGCCCTCTTCCGTCTGGTTCGCCCAGGCGCGAAGGATAATGACGTCGCTCAGGGTTTGCACCGGCAGGTCACCGCCCGCCAGCGCCTGCTGCTCAAGGCGTTCCAGGCAGAGATAGTTGGAGCGCCCCTTCAGCAGGGCCAGACGGCCTTTGTATTTCAGCGCCTTTGCCACCGTGGGCAAATCGCGGCTGTAGAGCTGGTCCTGCAGGGCTTTCGAACCGGTCGAGATAATCACCTTTTTTTTCGCCCGCAGCGCCGGCGCAAGATAAGCATAGGTTTTACCCGTGCCGGTACCCGCTTCGACCACCAGCGGCTGAGCCTTATCGATGGCGCGTGCAACGGCGTGCGCCATCTGTCGCTGAGGCTCACGGGGTTTGAAGCCGGGGATAGCCTGCGCTAATTGACCTTCAGGGGAAAAATCGTCTGCCACGGTGCTCTCTCACTGTATTTTTGCACAGGGATTATGTCAGCCCATCCTCTCCTGTGCCACCCCAAATAGTGACGACACGAGAACAATATGGCAGTCTTGCCGCCTGACGACGAAAAATAACGAGGAAACGTTTATGACAATTGTGCGCATTGATGCCGAAGCCCGCTGGTCTGATGTGGTGATCCACAACCAGACGCTCTACTACACCGGCGTCCCGGCGAACCTTGACGCGGATGCGTTTGAGCAGACGGCCAATACCCTGGCGCAGATTGACGCGGTGCTGGAAAAACAGGGCAGCGACAAATCCCGCATTCTGGATGCGACGATTTTCCTGGCGAACAAAGACGACTTCGCGGCAATGAACAAAGCCTGGGATGCGTGGGTGGTGGCGGGTCACGCGCCTGTACGCTGCACCGTACAGGCCACGCTGATGAAGCCGGAATACAAGGTTGAGATTAAGATTATCGCGGCGGTTTAAGCCCGATCACTCTTCATCTTCATCCTCGAAACGCGCCACGATCCGCTCGCCGGTATGCGTGGCGCGCAGTTCTTCCGCCACCTGGGAAATCGCCTGTCCGCTGCTCATCCCCTGGGACATCAGTTCCTGAATTCGCTCAACCGCTTTCTGCTGCTGTTCATGGCTCAGAGAAGGTAAACCTGCAAACATCGTCAACTCCTGCTAAATTATTCGCGCTAATTATTTCACGCTGCCCGGTAGTATGCCACACATGAACATGCGCTTCCCCACTGTTATTACCCTGCCCTGGCGGACAGACGCCGCTGAATACTGGTTTTCCCGCCTGAGCCATCTTCCTTTTGCGATGCTGCTGCACTCCGGCCATGCGGACCATCCCTACAGCCGCTTTGATATTCTGGTCGCCGATCCGCTGAAGACGCTGACAACCGATGACCTGTCGCTGACGGACGATCCGCTGGCGCAGCTTCAGCACGATATTAACGCGCTGGGCTTATCCGCTACGCCAAACCCGGACCTTCCCTTCCAGGGAGGCGCGCTGGGCCTGTTTGGCTATGATTTGGGCCGCCGTTTCGAAACGCTGCCCGAGCATGCTCAGGCTGATATTTCTCTGCCAGACATGGCCGTGGGGCTGTATGACTGGGCGTTAATTGTCGATCACCAGAAAAAAACGGTTTCCCTGCTGAGCCATCGTGACGTCCAGGCGCGTCTGGACTGGCTTGAGGCGCAACAGGCTGCACCCGCAGAGACGTTCACGCTGACCTCCGGCTGGCGCTCCAACATGAGCGCTGCGGAATATGCCGAAAAATTCGCGCGCGTTCAGGCGTATCTGCAAAGCGGCGACTGCTACCAGGTTAACCTCGCCCAGCGCTTCCAGGCGACCTATCGGGGAGATGAATGGCAGGCGTTTACCCGCCTAAATGCCAGCAATAAGGCGCCGTTCAGCGCATTTGTCCGTCTGGAACAGGGGGCGATCCTCAGCCTGTCGCCCGAGCGTTTTATTCATCTGGCCGAGGGCACCATTCAAACCCGTCCGATTAAAGGCACGCTGCCACGCCTTGCCGATCCCGACGCCGACCGCAAGCAGGCGGAAAAACTCGCCGCCTCGCCGAAAGACCGCGCCGAAAACCTGATGATTGTCGATCTGATGCGCAACGACATTGGCCGGGTGGCCGTGCCGGGCAGCGTCCGCGTGCCGGAACTGTTTGTCGTCGAGCCTTTCCCTGCGGTGCATCATCTGGTCAGCACCATTACCGCGCGGCTGCCAGACTCGCGCACGGCCTGCGACCTGCTGCGCGCCGCGTTCCCGGGCGGCTCCATCACCGGTGCGCCGAAGGTGCGGGCAATGGAGATCATTGATGAACTGGAGCCCCACCGCCGCAATGCCTGGTGCGGCAGCATCGGCTATATCAGCCTGTGCGGCACGCTGGATACCAGCATTACCATCCGCACGCTGACCGCCTGCAACGGAAACCTTTACTGTTCGGCCGGGGGCGGGATTGTTGCCGATAGTCAGGTCGATGCGGAATATCAGGAAACCTTTGATAAAGTTAACCGTATCCTGAAACTACTGGAGTAATCACGGGTGGAAAAAGAGAACCTGACGCTGGATGATTTTTTATCGCGTTTTCAGCTACTAAGACCGCAGGTCAACCGCGAAGCGCTGAATCAGCGTCAGGCGGCCGTGCTGATCCCGGTCGTGCGTCGCGCACAGCCGGGCCTGCTGCTCACCCAGCGTTCCGCCCATTTACGCAAGCATGCCGGTCAGGTCGCTTTTCCGGGGGGCGCGGTAGACAGCTCCGACGCCTCGCTGATTGCCGCCGCGCTGCGGGAGGCGCAGGAAGAGGTCGCCATTCCGCCGGAGGCCGTTGAGGTCATCGGCGTGCTGCCGCCCGTCAACAGCGTCACCGGCTTTCAGGTTACGCCGGTGGTCGGTATTATCCCGCCGGACCTGCAGTATCACGCCAGCGTCGATGAAGTCTCAGCGGTGTTTGAAATGCCGCTGGAAGAGGCCCTTCGGCTGAGTCGTTACCACCCGCTGGATATTCAGCGTCGTGGGCATGACCATCGGGTCTGGTTGTCCTGGTATCAGCATTATTTTGTCTGGGGCATGACGGCGGGCATCATTCGTGAACTGGCGCTGCAGATCGGCCTGAAACCTTGACTATACTTTACATTCCGCCCTCTTCTGCCAGGTTTGCGATCTGCGTCGCGCTATTAGCAAAACCCATCGTTAACCATTAGTTTAATTCATGTGAATAGTTAAGCCGAGGTCGGTGTTCCCTCTTACACTATGCGCAGTTATAACATCGTTACTGGAACCCCGGTAACCCTGTCAGGAGTGTGAAAGTGATTAGTATATTCGACATGTTCAAAGTGGGAATTGGCCCTTCGTCTTCCCATACTGTTGGCCCGATGAAGGCCGGTAAACAGTTCGTCGATGATCTGGTCGAAAAAGGATTACTGGAAAGCGTTACCCGTGTGGCCGTGGATGTTTACGGCTCGCTGTCATTAACGGGTAAAGGCCACCACACCGATATCGCCATTATTATGGGTCTGGCAGGCAATATGCCGGATACCGTTGATATTGATGCCATTCCGGCATTCATCCGCGACGTGGAAACACGCGGCCGCCTGCTGCTGGCAAACGGCCAGCAGGAAGTCGATTTCCCGCAGGATGACGGCATGCGTTTTCGCAGCGACAACCTGCCGCTGCATGAAAACGGCATGACCATTCACGCATATAGCGGTGAAAAAGAGATTTACAGCAAAACGTATTACTCCATCGGCGGTGGCTTCATCGTGGATGAAGAGCATTTTGGCAAGGACAGCGTCGGCGACGTCAGCGTACCGTACCCGTTCAAATCGGCGACCGAGATGTTGGGTTACTGCAAACAGACCGGTCTTTCCCTGTCCGGCATGGTGATGCAGAACGAACTGGCCCTGCACAGCAAACAAGAGATTGAAGACTATTTTGCCAACGTCTGGCAAACCATGCGCGCCTGTATCGATCGCGGGATGAACACCGAAGGCGTTCTGCCGGGTCCACTGCGCGTGCCGCGTCGTGCCTCTGCTCTGCGCCGTATGTTGGTAACCACGGACAAGTTCTCCAACGACCCGATGAACGTGGTCGACTGGGTGAATATGTTTGCGCTTGCGGTTAACGAAGAGAATGCCGCCGGGGGCCGCGTCGTGACGGCGCCAACCAACGGCGCGTGCGGCATTGTTCCTGCGGTGCTGGCGTATTACGACCACTTTATTGAGCCCGTGACGCCGGACATCTATATCCGTTATTTCCTGGCGGCAGGTGCCATCGGCGCGCTGTACAAGATGAATGCCTCCATCTCCGGTGCGGAAGTGGGCTGTCAGGGTGAAGTCGGCGTGGCCTGCTCCATGGCGGCGGCGGGTCTGGCAGAGCTGCTGGGCGCAAGCCCTGAGCAGGTCTGCGTGGCGGCTGAAATCGGTATGGAACATAACCTCGGTCTGACCTGCGACCCGGTCGCGGGCCAGGTGCAGGTGCCGTGCATTGAGCGTAACGCGATTGCCTCGGTGAAAGCCATCAACGCCTCTCGTATGGCGATGCGCCGTACCAGCGAACCTCGCGTATCGCTGGATAAGGTGATTGAAACCATGTACGAAACGGGCAAAGACATGAACGCGAAATACCGCGAGACGTCCCGTGGTGGCCTGGCCATTAAGGTGCAGTGCGACTAATACTGCCTTTCGCCCATCTGCAACGGATGGGCGAATTTCCCTCTTCTTCCTCGTCTCCTTCTGCTTTCCCCACTACACTTTCACTGTTGCGTCCGGCTTTTGTGGCTGGTGGCTTACCAGGCGACCGTTCATGCAAACTGCACAAACGATCATTAAAAATTATCGCCGAAAACGCGTTATCGTCTGCGTGACGGTTGCGCTCCTCACGCTCATCCTGACGCTAGGCATTCGCTTTATCTCCCAGCGCAACGTTAACCAACAGCGGATCCTCGATTTTACCAGCCATACCGTTCGCGCCCTTGATAACGTTCTGCTTTCCCTGGAAAACCACCGCAACGTGCTGCAGCCGCTGGTGGGGCAGCCCTGCCCGCAGGTGCAGCTGGCGCTGCGGCAGCAGGCAGCCATTTTGCAGACGGTACGCTCCATTGCCCTGATCGAAGACGGTATCCTGTACTGTTCGAGTATTTTCGGCAGCCGCAGCGAGCCTGTGCGTGACGTCCTTCAGGAGCTCCCTGCCAGCACGGCGAAGCTGATTTTATCGACCGACCAGTGGCTGCTTAAGGGCAGCCCTGTTTTGATCCAGTGGTATCCCGTCTCTCAGGACGGTGAAGATGGCGTCGTCGAGATTATCAATATCGACCTGATCGCCAGAATGATCCTTGAGCCCCAGCGTCCGCTCATCAATGACGTGGTGCTGACAGTCGGCAATCGCTTTTTACGCTACGGTCAACGCGTCACCGACAGCCTGACGTTTGATGAGGAGAGCGCCCTTTTCCAGCAGTCTTCAACCCAAAATCCTTTCACGATTACGGTCGGCGGACCTGGCCCCGGAGAGTTAGCCTTAAAAAGCCTGCCCGCCCAGCTGCCGCTGGGACTGATGCTCAGCCTGCTGCTGGGCTATCTCGCCTGGCTGGCGACGGCAAACCGGATGAGCTTTACGTGGGAGATCGATATGGGCATTGCGGCGCGGGAATTTGAGCTTTTCTGCCAGCCGCTGGTGAATGCCCGCACCCAGGCGTGCACTGGCGTGGAGATCCTGCTGCGCTGGAATAACCCCCGTCAGGGTTGGATCACCCCGGAGGTGTTTATCCCTCTGGCAGAAGAACATAACCAGATTGTCCCCCTGACCCGCTACGTCATCGCCGAAACGGTGCGCCAGATAGGCTACTTCCCGTCCAGCCCCGGTTTTCACATCGGCATTAACGTCGCCGCCAGCCATTTCCGCCACGCAGTATTGATTCAGGATCTGAACCGTCTCTGGTTCAGCGCCTGTCCGCGCCAACAGCTGGTAATTGAACTCACGGAACGGGATGCGCTGCTGGACGCGGATTATCGCATCGTGCGCGAACTGCATCGCAAGGGCGTGAAGCTTGCTATCGACGATTTCGGCACCGGGAACAGCTCCCTCTCCTGGCTTGAAAAGCTGCACCCGGACGTCCTGAAGATTGACCAGTCTTTTACGACCGCCATCGGCACCGATGCCGTGAATTCAACGGTGACGGATATGATTATCGCGCTGGGCCAGCGGCTGAATATCGAACTGGTGGCGGAAGGGGTTGAGACTGAGGAGCAGGCGCGCTATTTACGCCGTCACGGCGTACCTGTGCTGCAGGGATTTTTCTATGCGCGGCCGATGCCGCTGCGGGACTTTCCAGACTGGCTGGCGGGAAGTGCTCCCCCGCCAGCACGTCATAACGGGCACATCGTGCCCTTAATGCCGCTGCGTTAAGCAGACTTACTCATCTTCATCGTGGGCAGATTGTTCTTTAACAATGCGGACCATATCAACGCGATAGTCGTTGGCTTCGACAATGGTAATGTGCAGCGGCGGCAGCTCAATCACATCGCCAACGCGCGGGATCTGTCCGTTCACGGCGATAACCAGACCGGCAACGGTCGCGATGTCTTCTTCATCGTTAACCACGTTTTCCAGCCCCAGCGTGTGCGAGAGCGCGTGCAGGTCGGTCGTACCTTTAACCAGCCAGCCTTCGCCATCGGCAACAATTTCCGGCGTTTCGTCTTCATCCGGGAATTCACCGGCAATCGCTTCCAGCACGTCCAGCGGCGTCACCAGCCCCTGCACCACGCCAAACTCGTTGGTGACGATAACAAAGCTACCGCGCGCGCGGCGCAGCACACCGAGCAGGTTGATCGGATCCAGCGTTTCCGGCACCACAATCGCAGGCGATGCGGCAGCAACGGCTTCGACGTTAACGCCTTCTTCCAGAGCGACAAGCATCTCTTTTGCCCTGACCACGCCGATGATCTCATCCAGCTCGCCGCGACACACCGGGAACAGGCTGTGCGGTGAAGAGAGCAGCTGCTGGCGAATTTCATCCACGCTCAGGTTAGCATCGACCCAGCTGATCTCCCCGCGCGGCGTCATGATGCCGCGCAGCGAACGGGAGGCCAGGGAGAGCACGCCGTTAATCATGTAGCGTTCCTGTTCCACAAACGCCCCTTCCGGCACCGGAACCGGGTTGTGGTTTTCGGAATCAGACTGAACGTTCACCTGACGACGACCGCCCATCAGACGCAGAATGGCATCCGCGGTACGGGCGCGCAGCGGCTGATTTGACTGCTGCTTAATAAAGTTACGACGCGCAATCTGGTTGAACAGCTCGATCAGGATCGAGAAGCCAATCGCAGCGTACAGGTAGCCTTTCGGAATATGGAAGCCAAAGCCTTCCGCCACCAGGCTCAGACCAATCATCAGCAGGAAGCTCAGACACAGCACCACCACCGTCGGATGCTGGTTCACGAAACGCGTCAGCGGTTTCGACGCCAGCAGCATGACCGCCATCGCAATAACCACAGCCGCCATCATGACCGGCAGGTGGTTCACCATGCCGACCGCCGTGATCACCGCATCCAGCGAGAAGACCGCATCCAGCACCACGATCTGCAGCACCACCACCCAGAAACTGGCATAGCCTTTACCGTGACCATCATCGTGCTGCCGGTTTTCCAGCCGCTCATGGAGCTCTGTCGTCGCTTTGAAGAGCAGGAATATCCCCCCGATCAGCATGATCAAATCACGGCCGGAGAAGGTGTAATCCATGACGGAGAACAACGGTTTGGTTAGCGTGACCATCCACGAGATAACGGAGAGCAGACCCAGTCGCATGACCAGCGCCAGCGAGAGACCAATCAGACGCGCTTTATCACGCTGTTTTGGCGGCAGCTTATCCGCAAGGATGGCGATAAACACCAGGTTATCGATGCCGAGAACAATCTCCAGCACCACCAGCGTGAGCAATCCTACCCAGATTGACGGGTCCATTAAGAATTCCATGACAAGCTCCTGCTAAAGGAATGACGAAACGGTGCCCCACTCAACGTGGGCAAAACAGAGGCAGACAGAGTCGATACGTGGCGAGGATCGCCGGTGAAAAAGCCGCGAAATGGCCTGAAAGATGACTGACGTCGGTGACGGTCCATATAGTGGGCTGTAGCCCTATACTCCTGAACAATTAAACGGAGGCTAAACATATCAGACACAATGCATTTTTAGCAAAGATTTACGTTCCTTTGCAAAGATCTGTAACACAGTGGCTGTACCCTTAAGATAAATCTGTCGCGCGTGGCTAAATTACGGATCTTCATCACATAAATTATTTTTTCACTATCTAAAATAATTCGCGGAAGTCTTAGTTTTTGAACTCTAACCCTTATCTGAATCGATTCGGTTCGCCAATACGATTCTCAGTACGACTGCCCGGCAGGCGTATTAATGATAATAAAAGGAGGTAGCAAGTGACCATTGCTATTGTCATAGGCACACATGGTTGGGCTGCTGAGCAGCTACTCAAAACGGCAGAGATGCTGTTGGGCGAGCAGGAAAACGTCGGCTGGATCGATTTCGTTCCCGGTGAAAACGCCGAGACGCTGATTGAGAAGTACAACGCTCAACTCGCGAAGCTGGATACCAGCAAGGGCGTGCTGTTTCTCGTTGATACATGGGGCGGCAGCCCGTTCAATGCTGCCAGCCGCATTGTCGTCGATAAAGAGCACTATGAAGTTGTCGCCGGGGTCAATATCCCCATGCTGGTGGAAACCTTCATGGCGCGCGACGACAATCCGTCTTTCGACGAGCTGGTGGCCCTGGCCGTTGAAACGGGCCGTGAAGGGGTGAAAGCCCTGAAAGCACAGCCGGTGGAAAAACCTGCCCCTGCGCCCGCAGCGGCACCGAAAGCGGCAGCGCCGGCAAAACCGATGGGTCCGAATGATTACATGGTGATTGGCCTTGCGCGTATTGATGACCGCCTCATCCACGGTCAGGTTGCCACGCGCTGGACCAAAGAGACCAACGTTCAACGCATTATCGTGGTCAGCGACGAAGTGGCCGCCGACACCGTTCGTAAAACCCTTCTGACTCAGGTTGCTCCGCCTGGCGTTACCGCGCACGTCGTGGATGTCGCCAAGATGATCCGCGTTTACAACAACCCGAAATATGCGGGCGAACGCGTAATGCTTCTGTTCACTAACCCGACAGACGTTGAGCGCATTGTTGAAGGCGGCGTGAAAATCACCTCCGTTAACATTGGTGGTATGGCCTTCCGTCAGGGCAAAACGCAGGTCAACAACGCCATTTCAGTTGATGCGAAAGATATCGAGGCATTCAACAAGCTGAATGCGCGCGGTATTGAGCTGGAAGCCCGTAAGGTTTCCACGGATCAAAAACTGAAAATGATGGATTTGATCGGCAAAGTTGGGAAATAAGCCCGCGCCGGTTCTCACATAAAGTTTATGTAATAGGAGAAGTGCAATGGAGATTACCACTCTTCAGATTGTACTGGTGTTCGTCGTCGCATGTATTGCGGGTATGGAATCCGTACTTGATGAATTTCAGTTCCACCGCCCTCTGGTGGCCTGTACGCTGATTGGGGCCGTTCTGGGTGACATGAAAACCGGTATCATCATCGGTGGTACCCTGGAAATGATCGCCCTGGGCTGGATGAACATCGGTGCGGCAGTTGCGCCTGATGCCGCGCTGGCCTCTATCATTTCGACCGTTCTGGTTATTGCCGGTCACCAGAGTATTGGTGCAGGTATCGCCCTGGCGATCCCGCTGGCAGCCGCAGGCCAGGTTCTGACCATCATTGTTCGTACTATCACCGTAGCCTTCCAGCACGCAGCGGATAAGGCCGCCGAAAACGGCAACCTCACGGCACTGTCGTGGATCCACGTTTCTTCCCTGTTCCTGCAGGCGATGCGTATCGCGATCCCGGCGGTTATCGTTGCGATCTCCGTCGGTACCAGTGAAGTCCAGAGCATGCTGAACGCCATTCCTGAAGTGGTCACCGGCGGTCTGAACATCGCGGGCGGCATGATCGTGGTCGTTGGTTATGCGATGGTCATCAACATGATGCGCGCAGGCTACCTGATGCCGTTCTTCTACCTCGGCTTCGTGACCGCGGCATTCACCAACTTCAACCTGGTTGCACTGGGTGTGATTGGTGCGGTAATGGCGATTCTCTACATCCAGCTCAGCCCGAAATATAACCGCGTCGCGGGTGCCCCAGCGCAGGCTGCTGGTAACAACG
This sequence comes from Enterobacter cloacae complex sp. IR5422, assembly GCF_049238165.1. Classification (NCBI taxonomy): domain Bacteria; kingdom Pseudomonadati; phylum Pseudomonadota; class Gammaproteobacteria; order Enterobacterales; family Enterobacteriaceae; genus Enterobacter; species Enterobacter cloacae complex sp. IR5422. Next base: position 77,463 of record NZ_JBMKHT010000004.1, read on the forward strand.
ATCTCGATAACGAACTGGACTAACAGGTGAGCGACATGGTTGATATGACAAAAACTACCACCGAGAAAAAACTCACTCCGGGTGATATTCGTGGCGTGTTCATCCGTTCTAACCTGTTTCAGGGTTCATGGAACTTCGAACGTATGCAGGCGCTGGGTTTCTGCTTCTCCATGGTACCGGCGATCAAACGCCTGTATCCGGAAAATAACGAAGCGCGCCGTCAGGCCATCAAGCGTCACCTGGAATTCTTTAACACCCATCCTTACGTTGCGGCGCCCGTTCTGGGCGTAACGCTGGCGATGGAAGAGCAGCGTGCGAACGGCGCAGAGATTGACGACGGTGCCATCAACGGTATCAAAGTCGGCCTGATGGGCCCGTTGGCTGGCGTCGGTGACCCGATCTTCTGGGGTACCGTGCGTCCGGTCTTCGCCGCACTGGGCGCCGGTATCGCGATGAGCGGCAGCCTGCTTGGCCCTCTGCTGTTCTTCATCCTGTTCAACGCCGTGCGTCTGCTGACCCGTTACTACGGCGTGGCCTACGGCTACCGTAAAGGGGTGGACATCGTTAAGGACATGGGCGGCGGCTTCCTGCAGAAACTGACTGAGGGGGCGTCAATCCTCGGCCTGTTTGTCATGGGGGCACTGGTTAACAAGTGGACGCACGTGAACATCCCGCTGGTGGTATCGACCATCACCGGACAGGATGGTCAGACCCGCGTCACCACCGTACAGACGATTCTGGACCAGCTGATGCCGGGCCTGGTCCCGCTGCTGTTGACCTTCGCCTGTATGTGGCTGCTGCGTAAGAAAGTGAACCCGCTGTGGATTATCGTTGGCTTCTTCGTCATCGGTATCGCGGGTTACGCCGTCGGCCTGCTGGGTCTGTAAGTATCAATGCTATAGGCCGGGGGCTTGCCCCCGGTTTTTTTTATCTGGAGGATGAATGACTGCCACGGACATCGTACTGGTTTTATTTATTATTGCCCTTCTGGCTTATGCGATCTATGACGAGTTCATCATGCCGCGCCGTCACGGCGAGACGCTGCTCTCCCTTCCCCTGCTACGACGCGGGCGCGTGGATGCCTTTATCTTCGTGGGCCTCATCGCCATTCTTATTTACAATAACGTCACCAGCCATGGTGCATTATTAACCACATGGTTATTATGTGCGCTGGCATTAATGGCGATTTATCTGTTCTGGATCCGCACGCCGAAAATCATTTTTAAATCCCACGGATTCTTCTTCGCCAATGTATGGATAGAATATAACCGTATTAAAGAAATGAATTTATCCGAGGACGGCGTGCTGGTGATGCAATTAGAACAACGCCGCCTGCTTATTCGGGTGAAGAATATTGATGACCTGGAAAAGATATACAATTTACTTGTTAAAACTCAATGACTTAGCCATATAGCAATGGCTATAACTTGTGTTTATTTTGCGCAAGCAATATAGCCAAAGCTATATCCCCACCGCTAATTTGAACGCTATTTGTTAACGATATTTTCACGATTAAAGACAAATGAAAATCGTTATCAACAAACGATTTAAATAATGCCTTTTCATTGTTGTTTTATATTCTCAAAATATGTTAAGGTTGCGCCCGTCGTTGGGGAGTAGCCGATTTCCTGTTCGCAGGAAATGTACGTGTCAACATACTCGTTGAAAAACGTGGCACGTACGGATCGCTTACCGCATGTCTTATGTGCGTTGCGATCAGGCGAGACCATAGATACATCAACTGCTTTTTACTGGGGGCAGTGATGTGTCATATGGATATCCCCGGTCTGGACGCTGTTATGAATATCTCCGCTACGATCCTTCTCGCTTTTGGCATGTCCATGGACGCATTCGCTGCTTCCATCGGGAAAGGCGCCACGCTACACAAACCTAAATTCTCAGAAGCCCTGCGTACCGGCCTGATTTTCGGCGCTATCGAAACGCTGACTCCGCTTCTCGGCTGGGGACTCGGCATGCTCGCCAGCCAGTTCGTGCTGGAGTGGAACCACTGGATTGCCTTCGTCCTGCTGGTGTTTCTCGGTGGCCGAATGGTCATTGAAGGTTTTCGCGGCGGCGATGATGAAAACGAGGAGCCGCAGCACCGCCACGGCTTCTGGCTGCTGGTCACCACGGCCATTGCCACCAGCCTTGATGCGATGGCCGTCGGCGTCGGTCTGGCATTTTTGCAGGTCAATATTATCGCCACCGCGCTGGCTATTGGCTGTGCAACCCTGATTATGTCCACGCTGGGCATGATGGTCGGACGGTTTATCGGCCCGCTGCTGGGTAAACGCGCCGAGATCCTCGGGGGGATTGTGCTGATTGGCATTGGTGCCCAGATCCTCTGGGCACACTTCGCCGGTTAATCTTCGCGCTGCCAGACGTGGATGCTGAAGTCCGTCTGGCAGCGAAATGTTGAGTGTGCCGCTAACGTTTCCCATACCTCAGGTTTTGCCCGCCACGCGAACGGCGTCATCTGCAATAACGCGACGGCCTCTTCCCCTTTCAGCATCATTTCGTACGCCACCGATTCCGCCTGCTTCAGGGTAAAACCGGCCAGCTGTTCAGAATGAGGGGCATGGAGACGCACTTCGTCGTAGATCAGCCCTTTCAGCTCCATCAGATGACGCGGACCTGGCGTCACGGTGACCACCCATCCGCCCGGTTTCACGACGCGCGCCAGCTCCTCCGCCTTACACGGCGCGTAGATGCGGATAACCGCGTTCATGCTGGCATCGTCAAACGGCAGCCGGTGGCTGGACGCCACGCAGAACGTCACGTCGGTATAACGTTTTGCCGCCGCGCGAATGGCCACTTTCGACACGTCCAGACCGAATGTCTGTGCGCCCTTCTCACGAGCAACCTCCGCAAACCGTGCGGTGTAGTACCCTTCCCCACAGCCGATATCGAGCATGGCGGTGGCGGAAGCAGGCAGAATGTCATTCAGCCTCTGCGCGACGGTCTCCCGCAGCGGCAGATAGTGCCCGGCATCGAGAAACGCGCGGCGCGCCCGCATCATCTCTGCACTGTCGCCAGGATCGCGCGAGCGCTTATGCTGCACCGGCAGAAGATTCACGTAGCCTTCTTTTGCCTGGTCAAACTGATGCCCCTGCGGACAGGTATAACGTTTATCTGAGTAGGTCAGGGGGGCGTGACAAAGGGGACAGCTGAAGGACATGGCTACTCCGGAGCATAATCAAAGGGCGAAGTGTACCGCTATTCGCCCCTGTTATAAACGCCCGGTTAGCGCATGACGATAAGGTGTTCGGACCCCGCCGGTAATCCGTCAGGTTTGATATTCTCCAGACGCAGCACGTTACCCATAATCTCGCTGAAGACAGGCGCGGAGACGGCACCGCCGTAGTAGGCCCCGTTTTGCGGATCGTTAATCACCACCACCAGCGCAAAACGCGGATTGCTGGCAGGCGCAACGCCTGCGGTGTAGGCGACGTATTTATCGACATACTTCCCGCTATCGTCAATTTTCTTCGCCGTACCGGTTTTCACCGCCACCCGGTAATCACGTACGGCAGCCTTAACGCCTCCGCCGCCCGGCAGCGCAACGCTCTCCATCATGTGTTCCACCTCGTGCGCAATCTCTTCCGGCATGACGCGGTGCCCGATAACGGGGGGATCGATGCGGGTGATGGAGAGAGGACGCTCAAGCCCGAACCCGCCAATCGTGGCGTAGACGTGGGCCAGCTGGAGCGGCGTGACCATCAGCCCGTAGCCGAAGGCAAAGGTCGCGCGATCGAGCTGGCTCCAGTATTTACGCTGTGGCAACAGCCCCGAGCTTTCCCCCGTTAAGCCAAGCCCCGTATTGGTGCCAAAACCAAAGTTTCGATAGGTATCAATAAGGTGCTGAACGGGCATCGCCAGAGAAAGCCGGGAAACGCCAGTGTCGCTCGATTTTTGCAGGATCCCGGTCATCGTCAGCTCAGGGTAATAGCCCACGTCGCGAATGCGATGCCCGTCAAGGGTATACGGATGGGTATCAATCACGCTGTCCGGCTGGACCAGGCCCTGCTGCAGGGCCGTCATCAGCACCAGCGGCTTGACGGTCGAACCGGGTTCGAACGTATCGCTGATCGCGCGGTTGCGGAAATCATTTATCGTCGCGCCTTCCCGATTATTGGGATTGAAATCCGGATAGCTCGCCATCGCGAGTATTTCCCCGGTTGGGATATTAATTAATACCGATGCCCCCGACTCGGCCTTGTTCCAGGCCACGGCATTGTCGAGCGCATCTTCGGTGATGGTTTGCAGCCGCTCGTCAATACTTAACTGAATGTTATGCGCCGGTGAGGGCGCGATTTCTGTCAGGTTTTCAACCACGCGCCCGTAGCGATCTTCCCTTACCTGACGCACGCCCGGCTTGCCGGTGAGTTGGGCGTTGAAGCTCTTTTCCACTCCTTCAATGCCCTGCCCGTCAATATTGGTGAAACCAATCAGGTTCGCTGCCACATGGCCAGCAGGATAAAAACGGCGGGACTCGTCGCGTAAATTGATGCCGGGCAGATTCAGTTTATCGATCCACTTTGCCTGTGCCGGATCGACCTGGCGGGCAAGGTAAATAAAACGCCCCTGCGGGTTGGCGTTGATGCGTGCCGAGAGCGTGCCGAGGGAGAGATGCAGCGCGCTGGCCAGCGCCTGCCAGCGCTCATCAAGGCTGACGCCCCCTTTTGCCAGCACCGTCTTAGGATCGGCCCAGACGGCCTGGACAGGCACGCTCACCGCCAGAGGGCGGCCCTCGCGATCCATTATCATGCCGCGCGGCGCATCAATCGCCAGCTGGCGGAGGGATCGCATATCTTCCTGCTTCACCAGATTGTCAGGCTTAATGATTTGCAGCCAGGCAACGCGGCCCAGCAGAAAAGCCAGACTACAAAAAATAGCTAAACAGAGCAGCACAAAACGCGCCGGCGTGAAATTTCCGACGGTCGCTATCGATTTCTTCTTCACCTGAACCCCAGGACTGTAAAACAACGCACTGATTTAACGGGAAAAGATGGGTTTAGGGTGGCAAAACAGTGCTACTAACCTCGCAGCTTTGCAACAAGTTACTAACAAGACCGTGGATGGTAATATTTTGAAAGATAAGGGACATAAAAAAGCCCCGCGACAGGCGAGGCTTTATGTCTGAGAGTGAAGTGCCGGGCACTTCAGTCAGCAGCGGTTCGATCAGATAGCAGTTACGTTAACTGCAGCTGGGCCTTTCTGGCCGTCCTGAATTTCGAACTCAACGTTCTGGCCTTCAGCCAGAGTTTTGAAGCCGTTACCCTGGATTGCAGAGAAGTGTACGAACACGTCTTTGCTGCCGTCAGCAGGAGTAATGAAACCAAAACCTTTAGACTCGTTGAACCACTTAACTTGACCTTTAATCTTTGCCATTTTGCAAAATTCCTTAGAGTGTTTTCTTAGCCCGCAGGCATTAACTGAGATAAAACTGAGACATTACTGCATGAGGCACTAATATAAGGTTCGGCAGAGAAGCGGTATTCAACGACAACGTGTTTACTCAGGACTTCTTTACTGAAAATGCCACACATAAACAGAACTGTACCTCGTTTGACCCAAAACGTGTTATCACACACTATGTTTAATATGGCAAGCCATTTTTAAACATGTCTCGATCCGCCGCACAAATTCGAACAGTGCCTGTCAGGTTTTGCACAATTATGCGCATCGCGTACAGACAGCCCTGCTGCGTAACAAAGACCCAGCATTGCTTGCACAACCGCTGTAATCTAAGACTTTTTTAACATAGCTCATTCATTACGAACCGTCCAGCAACCAGGAAAAGAAATCTTTCGTCCTGATTGAGTTAGAACAATTTGTGAAAAGTTATGCTTAAATCATTGTAACGCGACCAAATTGTTTCAGAGAAAAACACTGTTAAAAACCCGCTTCCATCTGTATTAAAATGCACCAGCGAATAAACAGCGTTATGCACCAAAATAATGAAATTTTTATGACTCTGCATCAAAAGAAGGCAAGCAAAACGTTTCGATAAAAATAAAACATTCCCAGGCGCGTTTACATCAAGAATATATGCAACAATTTATCGCTTCGTTTAGAAGGATAAATATTCACCAATTTTCAGTATCCTGAAAGAATGATTAACTGGTGCTAAATTATCGAGCGTGTCAGTTAACTCCTGCACAGGTTCATCTAAAGCTTCATCTGCCAGTTCAAACACGCCCCAGTGAATGGGAAACGCCAGAGGGCAACCCAACTGCTGCCACAATGCCACCGCTGATTGCGGATCCATATGATGAACAGCCATGAACCATCGTGGGGCATAGGCACCAATCGGCAACGCGGCGGCATCTATCTGGCCCAGGCGTTCAGGAATCAACAACAGCTCAGGCGAATAGCCGGTATCACCGCTGAACCAGAAACGGTGATGCCGTCCTTCCATCACCCAGCCACACCATAAGGAACGATTGCGGTTCCATGGCGTGCGCATGCTCCAGTGCTGTGCCGGCACGGCGGTCAGCGTCATCCCCTGCCAGGTGAAACTCTGCCACCAGTCGAGTTCGACCACGCGTTTTGCTCCCCGGCGACGAAACCAGTCGGCCAGGCCCAACGGAACGAAACAACAGACGTCGGGAAAGCGCTTGAGGATTCTGCGAATGGTTGCGTCATCAAGATGATCGTAATGATTATGGGAGATGACAACCGCATCAAGCTGATGAAGTTGCTCGACAGACAGTACGGGAGGCGTTTTGCGCTGGGGTCCCAGGAAAGGCAGCGGAGAAGCACGTCGTGAAAACACCGGATCGGTAAGGATGATATTGCCGTCCAGCTGCAGCAACACGCTCGCGTGTCCGAGCCACCACACCCCATCTTCATGAGATTGCGCCAGCTCAACGGGTTGCCACCACTGGCGGATGAAATCGTCATAACCCAGCGCGGGCGGCTTCGGTAAACCGGCCTCTTTGCGCGCTTTACGCCAACGGTCAAGGTCACCGGGTTGATGTCCGACAGGAAGGGTATTACGAAAACCGTTCGGGGTATGATGTTTCAGGGAGGGGTCATACCAGGGATTTTTCCAGACCACAGCCACCTCCCAGGACAAAAAAGATTAACGCTCAGCCACCAGGCGGATAAAGTCGTCTTCGTCTTTGTTATCTTCAGCGACCGCGTCTTTCGGCGCGTCTTTCTCTTCCGGTTCGTTAGCCTCGCAAAGACGGCGTAGCAATGCATTCTGGCGTTTTTGCTGATCGAGCAGCGCTTCCAGCAGTTCGATCTGCTCATTTGTACGCGAACTGGCCCGATTCACGAAAAACCAGATGACCAGCCCCACAAGCAGAACCACCAAAGAAATCATCAGGGATGCCATATTCAGCAACCCTGAATTCAGTAACTCACCCATTTCACCACCTCAATAAAAACGTCTATTTTACCACTGGCGTGAAGGAAGGAAATCACGTTGAGAAAAAATGTGTATTACCACGGAATAAATTTGTTGATTGCGCAAACGCCGCTAAAAAACTGTACATCCTGATCGCACATCACATTGATCGTCTGCGTCCATAACACCACGCACGCTATCAGTACGATAATCAGAATTACCCAGCGTATTTTTTTCACTCCACACTCCGTCTAAGGACCTGATGTAACGAGATTATCACGCTTATCTTAAACAAGGGCTAACTGCGCCTCCATCGCGGTTTTTAAGAATGCTGCACTTGTTTCATTGCGTAAACACGTTACGCTAGCATTACGATAACAACGATAAAAGAGGTAATAATGCGATTCATCATTCGAACAATTATTGCACTGGCCCTTGTCTGGATTGGCCTTCTGTTAACGGGCTATGGTGTGCTTGTGGGGAGCACAGAAAACGCAGCCGGGTTAGGCATTCAGTGTAAATACCTAACCGCACAAGGAATGAGCACCGCCCAGTATCTGCATACTGACAGTGGGATCATTGGCTTAACCCAATGTCCTGTACTGCGTAAAACATCCGTCGTGATTGATAACGGCTAATCAGCCGGGTTCATGAGGCATAAAAAACGCCGCATCAGATGCGGCGTTTTTTCATTTCAGCAGGGATTAAAACGGGTAGTCGTGATAGCCCATCTGTTCAGAAATTTTACGTGCGGCAGTGTGCAGAATAGTCACATACTCATGCAGACGCTCTTCGGAGAAGCGTAAGGTTGGGAAAGAGATACTTAAGCCCGCAATCACCACCCCAAAGCGGTCAAATACCGGGACGCCGATACAGCGCAGCCCCTCTTCCTGCTCTTCGTTATCTTCGCCATACCCTTGCTCGCGCACGCGGTCGAGCACCGTCAGCAGCGCTTCCGTACTGGTAATGGTTCGTTCCGTGCTGCGCTTGTATTCCACGCCGTCGAGGATCTGCTCCACTTCCTCGCGATCGCGCCACGCCAGCAGAACCTTACCAATCGCGGTACTGTAGAGCGGGTTGCGGCGACCAATGCGCGAATACATGCGCAGATTGTACATGGAGTCGATTTTATGGATGTAAACGATGCTGTCTTCATCCAGCGCACCGAGATGAATGGTCTCTTTGGTCAGGCGAGAGATTTCACGCATCTGAATGTCCGCGCTGCGGATCAGGTCAACATTTTGTAGCGCACGCGCACCTAATTCAAACAGCTTCAGCGTCAGAGAATATTTTTCAGATTCGCCTTCCTGCGCAACGTAACCCAATGATTTCATGGTTTGCAAAAAGCGATAAACGGTGCTTTTTGACATCATCACGCGCTGTGACAGCTCTGTAATACCTATTTCACGCTCTTCTCCAAGCGCCTGTAAGATGCCAAACACCTTCAGCACGGAAGAAACAGAATCTGGTTGTTTATCCAAATCCGCAATAGCCATTTACCACCTCATAGCGAGTGTTTTATAAAAATCAGAACTGGTTTTTATTATAAGTTCCCGTCATGTCAGCTGCAATCAATCCGCGTTTACTTCGTTACAAATCTGCGACATATCGCGGCTGTAACAATGCTAAAATAGTTACCCTGAGAATAATTTCACGCTGAGCTTTTTACTCCTGATGGACAAGAATCTTTCCGATGGCCTGCCATTACCCCAGCGGTATGGCGCAATAGCGACCATCATTATCGGTATCTCCATGGCCGTCCTTGACGGCGCGATTGCCAACGTTGCCCTGCCAACCATCGCCAGCGACCTGCATGCCTCACCCGCCAGTTCGATTTGGATTGTTAACGCCTACCAGATTGCGATTGTGGTTTCACTGCTCTCGTTCTCTTTCCTGGGCGATATGTTCGGCTATCGCCGGGTGTATCAGTGTGGCCTGGTGGTTTTCACGTTTACCTCCCTGTTCTGCGCCCTTTCGGATTCATTGCATACCCTGACGCTTGCGCGTATTGCGCAGGGTTTTGGCGGCGCGGCGCTCATGAGCGTAAACACGGCGCTGATCCGCTTGATTTATCCCCAGCGCCATCTGGGGCGCGGGATGGGGATAAACTCGTTTATTGTGGCCGTCTCTTCAGCCGCCGGGCCAACCATTGCGGCGGCGATCCTTTCCGTCGCGTCATGGCAATGGCTGTTCGCCATTAACGTGCCGCTGGGTATCGTCGCTATCTTCTTTGCCCTGCGCTTTCTTCCCGCTAACGGCCCCAAAAGCAGCATGCCGCGCTTCGACGTGGCGAGCGCGGTGATGAATGCCCTGACCTTCGGCCTGCTGATTACGGCGCTGAGCGGCTTTGCGCAGGGACAATCGCTGATGCTTACCGGCGCTGAGCTCATCGCCCTGCTGGCGATCGGCTTCTTCTTTGTTCGCCGCCAGCTCACCCTCCCCGCGCCTTTGCTGCCCGTTGATCTGCTGCGTATTCCTCTCTTTTCACTCTCCATTTGCACGTCCGTCTGCTCGTTTTGCGCCCAGATGCTGGCTCTGGTCTCTCTGCCCTTCTTTCTGCAGAGCGTGGTAGGCCGGTCAGAAGTGGAGACCGGACTGCTGCTCACCCCCTGGCCGCTGGCGACCATGGTGATGGCCCCTCTGGCAGGGTACTTAATTGAACGCGTTCACGCCGGTTTACTCGGGGCGCTGGGGCTGGCGGTAATGGCGACAGGCCTTTTCGCACTGGCATTGCTGCCCTCGTCGCCTTCCGATCTGGACATCATCTGGCGCATGATCCTCTGCGGCGCGGGGTTTGGGCTGTTCCAGTCCCCCAATAACCACACCATTATCACCTCAGCACCGCGCCATCGTAGCGGAGGGGCCAGCGGCATGTTGGGAACCGCGCGTCTGCTTGGGCAAAGCACCGGTGCGGCGCTGGTCGCCCTGATGTTTAACCTCGCAGGCCAGAACGGCAACCATGTTGCCCTCCTCACCGCCGGTGTACTTGCCACCCTCGCGGCTATCGTCAGCGGCCTGCGGGTGACCCAGCCCAGGGTTCAGGCATAAAAAAAAGCCGGGCGGAGTGTTCTCCTGCCCGGCTTATTGTGTTTTGTTGCGTTACTTCAGGTATTCCCCACTGCGCAGCGCTTCAATACGTTTATCCAGCGGCGGGTGAGACATAAACAGCTCGCTCAGCGATTTGGATTTACCGTTAATGCAGAAGGCCATCATGCTGTTCGCTTCCTGCGGCTCGTAGGAGGTTTTCAGACGCTGCAGCGCGGCAATCATCTTCTCGCGACCAACCAGCTTCGCAGAACCGGCATCCGCGTGGAATTCACGGTGGCGGGAGAACCACATCGTGATGATGCTCGCCAGAATACCGAATACCAGTTCCAGCACCATCGACACGGCAAAATAGATCAGCGGGTTGCCGTTGCTCTCTTCGCCTTCGTCACGGTTGCCGCCCATGAAGCCAGCGGCAATCTGCGCCAGAATGCGGGAGATAAAGATCACGAAGGTGTTTACCACGCCCTGAATCAGGGTCATGGTCACCATGTCACCGTTTGCGATATGGCTGATTTCGTGGGCGATAACCGCTTCGGCTTCGTCACGGCTCATGTTCTGCAGCAGTCCGGTGCTAACAGCGACCAGTGACGCATCGCGGCGGGCACCCGTGGCGAACGCGTTGATGTCCGGAGCATGGTAAATGGCCACCTGCGGCATGGTGATCCCGGCCTGACGGGACTGCTGAGCCACCGTATTCATCAGCCACTGTTCCATATCGTTACGCGGCTGTTCAATAACCTCACCCCCTACCGATTTCAATGCCATCCACTTCGACATCAGCAGGGAGATGAACGAGCCACCAAAACCAAACAGCAGCGCCATAATCAACAGACCCTGAACGCTGCTCGACTGAATTCCTGTCAGGCTTAGCACGAGCCCGAAAACCACCATCACCGCAAGGTTGGTGAGCAGGAAGAGCGCGATTCGCATCATAATTTTCTTTTTACCTCAGTTTAACAAAACGCACTATGCGATTACCCACATCGTATGGGTATTGCGGCTATTTTCAAGCATCCTGAGGGCGTAAGTCACCAGAAAGACACAACTTTACACAATTGAAAATCTGGCTGACGGAAGGATAAAGTACAAAAAGAAACAGGCACAATCTCTTGTGCCTGTTGGGAGGTTATTTTGCCGGAGCGGGCTGTACGGCAGGTTTCTCTTTTTCCTGATTTGCCAGGTCGAGAGCGATATGCACCGTCTCGTCGAGATACGGATCCGGCTCCTGGTAATCTTTTGGCAGATCGTCCAGTTTCTTGAGCAGAGGTTTACCTTCACGCTTGAAGCGATCGTTGACACGCGCCAGGCGGGTTGCATCGTCTTCGTTGTTCTCTTTTTCACGCTGAGCGTAGTTCAGAGAAACGATATTCCGCTTATCTTTCAGGGCATTGAATCGGGCAATATCCTTCAGGATGTACTGGAACTCCGGATCTTTCGCGATGCGGTCGTTATGCGCCTTCAGCAGCTCAGGGCCAAATTGCGTCATATCACCCGCTTTCACGTAGGTCGCGGCATTGATGCTGTCCCACGGCAACGCGTTATCTTCAAACTTCTCGCCAGTTTCCGTCTCCTGGGTGCCTGTCGGCATGATGATGTCCGGCGTGACACCCTTACGCTGCGTACTGCCGCCGTTTACGCGGTAGAATTTCTGAATGGTGTACTGAACCGAGCCCAGTGCAGGCCATTCCGGACGCAGCATTTGATCGTAAATCCGATTCAGAGAGCGATACTGCTGAACGGTGCCTTTCCCGAAGGTTGGCTCACCGACGATCAGCGCGCGGCCGTAGTCCTGCATGGCAGCGGCAAAGATCTCAGACGCGGAAGCGCTGAAGCGGTCAACCAGAACCACCAGCGGGCCTTTGTAGTAGACCACACCGTCATTGTCCGCATCTTCACGCACTTTACCGTTGTTATCGCGCACCTGAACCACCGGGCCAGATGGGATGAACAGGCCAGAGAGTGAAACCGCTTCCGTCAGCGCCCCGCCGCCGTTACTGCGCAGGTCGATGATGATGCTGCTGACGTTCTGCTTTTCAAGTTTCTGCAGCTGAACTTTCACATCGTCAGTCAACCCGACGTAGAAGCCAGGAATATCCAGGACACCCACCTTCTCTTTACCCACGGTTTTCACCGACATTTTCACCGCGCGATCTTCCAGACGGATACGCTCACGGGTCAGGGTAACGATACGGGTTTTGGTACCTTTTCCGGCTGGCAGAATTTCCAGACGAACCTTGCTGCCCTTCGGACCTTTGATCAGCGCAACCACGTCATCAAGACGCCAGCCGATCACATCGACCATGTTCTGGCCGGTTTGCCCCACACCCACAATGCGATCGCCTACGCTAATGGCTTTGCTTTTGGATGCCGGGCCACCCGCGACCATCGAATTGATCACCGTATAATCATCGTCCATCTGCAGCACCGCGCCGATACCTTCCAGAGACAGGCTCATTTCGGTATTAAACTGCTCGGTGTTGCGAGGTGAGAGATAGTTGGTGTGCGGATCAATTTCGTGCGCAAAGGCCGTCATGGCCAGTGAGAAAACATCCTCACTGTTGGTCTGTGCCAGGCGACGAATGGCAAATTTGTAACGACGCGTCAGCGTGTCACGGATCTCTTTTTCGTCTTTGCCGGTGAGCTTAAGGCTCAGCTCGTCGTATTTCACTTTGCCGTCCCACAGCGCATTCAGCTCGGCTTCATCTTTTGGCCAGGGCGCTTTGCTGCGGTCCAGATTGAAGGTGTCGTTGCCGGTGAAGTCCATCGGACGTTCCAGCACTTTCAGCGCGTACTGATAGCGTTCGAAGCGGCGCTTTTGCGACAGGTTGTAGAGATCGTAGAAGAGATCCAGCTTGCCTGAACGCAACTCGTCACCCACCTCGGATTTCCGCTTAGCGAACTGCTCGACATCGCTGGCGAGCAAAACGTTATGGCTGTAATCCAGCAAGTTCAGATAGCGGTCAAAGATTTTGGCCGAAAAGGCCTGATCGAGATCGAACTGACGATAGTGCGAACGGGTGAAACGTGAGGTCACGCGCTCGCTCACCGTCGCGTGCTGCGTCTCTTCCTTGAGTACCGGAATTTGATCAACACGCGTGATATCGTCCACTGCAAAGGCGTGACCTGTTATAGCAAACAGGCCCGCCAGCGCGGTGAGCTTAAAAAAAGTGTTCATGCCAGGCTTGGCCTCCGTTTCAGAACAACAAGTGTTCTGCGCGTACAATCATTGACATACCAGAAGTCAGCTGTACACGAACGCCATCTTTGGTGATTTCCAGTACGATGGCGTCCATAGCATTGTTACCCGCTTTTACCTTCAGTGCCTGACCCACGCTCAGGGCGTTGATGTCAGAAACCGGCGTATGGCGCGGCTCTTCACGAGGCGCACGCGGGGCTTTTGCTGCTGGTTTGTCTGCACGCGGTTTGCGATCGTTATTATCGTGACGACGCGGCGCAGGGCGTGGTTTACGCTCACGACGAGGCGCTTCTTCCTGGCCGTTTGCCGCGGCGGCTTCGCGTTTTTTCGCTTGCTGTTCTGCACGTTGTGCCTGAACGCGTGCTTTGGCTTCTTCCAGCTGCTTGCGCGCGTGCTCAACGTGCTGCTCGTCCAGCTCACCGCAAGGGTTGCCGTCGAGATCCACGCGGGTCGCGCCAGGTTTGATACCGTACAGGTAACGCCAGCTCGAAGTATAAAGACGTAAGGCGGAACGCAGCTGAGTTTTGCTGAGGTTCATTTCCCCTTCAACACGCGCCACCAGATCCTGAAAAATACCGACTTTCAGGGGACGAGCTTCGCCTTCCGCGCTGAAGCACTGCGGGAAACGCTCGGCCAGAAATGCGATAACTTCTTTACTGCTATTCAACTTAGGTTGATTTTCCATGAAATTTCCTGATTACAACGGACGTTGCCAACAAGCGCAGGCATGAACAGGCGTCATTATAATGACGCTATCAGTAAATGCTACGTTATCCGTTGATTATCCTGCGACGCTCGCAAAGAATTTTTGATAATCGGTTGCTGCGAGTACGTTTTCCAGATTCGCCACCAGCTCGCGCAGCCCCTGTTCGTCCTCGGTTGTAAAGCGACTGAAGACCGTACTGTCGATGTCCAGAACGCCAATAATCTGATTTTTGACCACCAGCGGCAGAACGATTTCAGAATTACTGGCGGCATCACAGGCGATGTGCCCGTCAAACGCATGAACGTCTTCCACACGCTGGACCTGATTCTCGGCCACCGCCGTGCCGCATACGCCACGCCCTACCGGAATACGCACGCAGGCCAGTTTGCCCTGGAACGGACCGAGCACCAGCGTTTCACCTTCCAGAAGGTAAAAGCCAGCCCAGTTCACGTCAGAGAGACGTTCAAACAGCAATGCGCTAGTATTTGCCAGAGTGGCTAAGAAGCTGGTCTCACCCGCCATCAATGCCTTAAAATCGCGGTTCAGATCCGCGTAGAATTCTGTTTTGTTCATTATTCAATCACTTAGTTGTCTTACAAAATTACCGCATAGCCTATTAAAATAAGCATTAAATGCGCTCATGCTCAAGATGAATCCGTTCATGAGTTATTATAACTTTCAACAATACTTATTTGTGCGCAGCTGATGGCCTTAAAAACAACCAAAATTACGCCGACGAGAAAGATAACTGTCCATACGGTAAGCGAAGCTTTGCCTCGTGCACATTATCAGCGTTGCCCCCAGTGCGATACGCTTTTTATGTTGCCGAAGATGAAATCGCACCAAAGTGCCTTCTGCCCCCGCTGTGACGCCAAAATTCGCGATGGCCGCGACTGGTCGTTGACCCGCCTCGCCGCCATGGCCGTTACCATGCTGCTGCTGATGCCCTTCGCCTGGAGTGAGCCGCTGCTAAAACTCTACCTGCTCGGCGTGCGCATTGACGCCAACGTGCTGCAGGGCATCTGGCAGATGACCCGTCAGGGCGATCCCATCACCGCCGCGATGGTGCTGTTCTGCACCGTCGGCGCCCCCCTGGTGCTGGTTGCCGCCATTGCCTATCTCTGGTTTGGCAACATTCTTGGCATGAACCTTCGCCCGGTGCTGCTGATGCTGGACAAGCTCAAAGAGTGGGTGATGCTGGATATTTATCTGGTGGGCGTGGGGGTTGCGTCAATAAAGGTGCAGGACTACGCCTTTTTGCAGCCCGGCGTCGGACTCTTTGCCTTCATCTGTCTGGTATTGCTGAGCATCCTGACGCTGATCCACCTGAACGTTGAGCAGCTCTGGGAGCGATTCTACCCTCAGCGCCCCGCCACGCGTCCCGATGAAAATCTGCGCGTCTGTCTGGGTTGCCACTATACCGGGTTACCCGACGCGCGCGGACGCTGCCCACGGTGCCACATTCCGTTGAGACTGCGGCGCAATAACAGCCTGCAAAAATGCTGGGCGGCGCTGATAGCCTCCCTGGTGTTCCTGATCCCCGCCAATATGCTGCCGATTTCCATCATTTACGTGAATGGTGGACGTCAGGAGGATACTATCCTCTCCGGGATTATCTCCCTTGCGCACAGCAATGTCGGGGTGGCGGCAATCGTCTTTATTGCCAGTATCCTGGTTCCCTTTACCAAAGTGGTGGTGATGATTACCCTGCTCATCAGCATTCACTTAAAGTGTGAACAAGGTTTACGGACCCGCATTTTGCTTCTGCGATTCGTCACCTGGATTGGCCGCTGGTCAATGTTAGATCTGTTCGTGATTTCGCTGATGATGTCGCTCATCAATCGCGATCAGTTACTTGCTTTTACAATGGGACCCGCGGCTTTTTATTTCGGCTCTGCGGTGATATTGACTATTCTTGCTGTGGAATGGCTGGATAGCCGCTTACTTTGGGATGCACATGAGTCAGGAAACCCCCGCTTCGCCGACTGAAGCGAGAATTAAAACAAAACGCCGCATTTCGCCATTCTGGTTGCTGCCCGTCATCGCCCTGATGATTGCAGGCTGGCTTATCTGGACAAGCTATGAGGATCGCGGCAGTACCGTCACCATTGATTTCCAGACCGCCGACGGCATCGTCGCCGGGCGAACCCCCGTACGCTTCCAGGGGGTTGAAGTGGGTACGGTTCAGGATATCTCCCTTGGAAAAGGGCTGAACAAGATTCAGGTGCGGGTCAGCATTAAATCTGACATGCAGGATGCCCTGCGCAGCGAAACGCAGTTCTGGCTGGTGACGCCAAAAGCCTCGCTGGCCGGTGTTTCCGGTCTGGATGCGCTCGTCGGCGGTAACTATATCGGCATGATGCCCGGCAAAGGTGAGCCGCAGGATCACTTTGTTGCTCTGGATACGCAGCCCAAATACCGCCTCAATAACGGCGATTTGATGATTCATCTCCAGGCGCCGGACCTCGGTTCCCTGAACAGCGGCTCCCTGGTCTATTTCCGTAAGATCCCGGTTGGCCGCGTGTACGACTACGCGATTAACCCGAATAAACAGGGCGTCACGATTGATGTGCTGATCGAGCGCCGCTTCACCAATCTGGTGAAAAAGGGCAGCCGCTTCTGGAACGTGTCCGGCGTGGATGCCGACCTTAGCCTGAGCGGTGCAAAAGTGAAGCTGGAGAGTCTGGCCGCACTGGTGAACGGCGCCATCGCCTTTGACTCCCCGGAAAACTCAAGCCCTGCCACGGCTGATGACACGTTCGGATTGTACGCCGATCTGGCGCACAGCCAGCGCGGCGTGATCGTCAAACTCGCCCTTCCCGATGCTAAAGGACTAAAAGCGGGTTCAACGCCGCTGATGTATCAGGGTCTGCAGGTCGGCCAGCTCACCAAAATGACGCTCAACCCGGGCGGATCGGTCACCGGCGAAATGACGGTCGATCCGAGCGTGGTCGATCTCCTGCGCGAGAAAACGCGCATCGAAATGCGCAGTCCAAAGATCTCCCTGAACGATACCAGCCTCAGCACGCTGCTGACCGGCAATACCTTTGAGCTGATCCCCGGGGAAGGTCAGCCCAGCAATAGCTTCGTGATTGCCCCGGCGGATAAAGCCCTGCTGCAAAAGCCGGGCGTCGTGACGGTTACGCTCAATGCGCCAGAAAGCTATGGCATTGAAGCCGGTCAGCCGTTGATTTTACACGGCGTGCAGGTGGGACAGGTGCTGGAGCGGAAGCTCTCCGCGGATGGGGTGCAATTCTCCGTCGCCATCGATCCGCAATACAGAGACCTGGTACATGGCGACAGTAAATTCGTGGTGAACAGTCGCGTCGACGTGAAGGTAGGTCTGGACGGCGTGGAGTTTCTCGGCGCCAGCGCCAGCGAATGGGTGAACGGCGGCATCCGTATTTTGCCGGGGGATAAAGGCCCCGTGCGCGACAGCTACCCGCTGTATGCCAACCTTGAGAAAGCGATTGAAAACAGCCTGAGCGATCTTCCTACCACCACGCTGACGTTAAGCGCCGAGACCCTGCCGGACGTTCAGGCGGGCTCCGTGGTGCTGTATCGCAAGTTTGAAGTCGGGGAAGTGATCACCGTTCGCCCGCGTGCCGACGCCTTTGATATCGAACTGCACATCAAGCCGGAGTACCGCAAGCTGCTGACGCCGAACAGCGTCTTCTGGGCTGAAGGCGGCGCGAAAGTGCAGCTGAACGGTAACGGACTGACCGTACAGGCCTCTCCGCTGTCACGCGCGCTGCGCGGGGCGATTAGCTTCGATAACCTCAGCGGAGCGGGCGCGAACCTGCGTAAAGGCGATAAGCGAATTCTCTTCCCGTCCGAGACCGCCGCACGCGCCGTGGGCGGGCAGATTACCCTGCACGCGTTTGACGCCGGCAAGCTGGCGGAAGGCATGCCCATCCGCTACCTGGGCATTGATATCGGGCAGATCCAGAAGCTGACGCTGATCACCTCGCGCAACGAGGTGCAGGCTACCGCCGTGCTCTACCCGGAATATGTGCAGACCTTTGCGCGCGCGGGTTCGCGCTTCTCGGTGGTGACACCGCAGATCTCGGCCGCAGGCGTTGAGCATCTCGACACCATTTTGCAGCCGTACATCAACGTGGAGCCCGGCCAGGGCAATGCCCGTCGTGATTTCGAGCTGCAGGAAGCCACGATTACCGACTCGCGCTACCTTGGTGGCCTGAGCATCGTGGTGGAAGTGCCGGAAGCCGGCTCGCTGAGCATCGGCACGCCGGTGCTGTTCCGCGGCATTGAGGTCGGTACGGTCACGGGCCTGACGCTCGGGACCCTCTCCGACCGCGTGATGGTGGCGCTACGCATCAGCGAACGCTACCAGCACCTGGTGCGTAATAACTCGGTGTTCTGGCTGGCATCCGGCTACTCGCTGGACTTCGGCCTGACGGGAGGCGTGGTGAAAACCGGGACCTTCAACCAGTTCATTCGCGGTGGTATTGCGTTTGCCACACCGCCGGGGACGCCGCTGGCGCCGAAAGCGCAGCCGGGTAAACATTTCCTGCTGCTCGAAAGCGAACCGAAAGAGTGGCGCGAATGGGGAACCGCCCTGCCGCGTTAATCTCCAAGGCTCCGGTGTCAACGCACCGGAGCCTTTATGTTACACTGCGCACCTGAACTTTTCCCTGTGGTGTGCCCGTGGCTCAAAACTCCGTATTTCTTCCTGAACAATTCCTGGCGCAGATGCGCGAGGCGCTTCCTTCTCACCTGTCGTTAGACGATTTTATCGCCGCCTGCCAGCGCCCGTTACGCCGCAGTATTCGCGTCAACACGCTGAAAATCAGCGTCGAGGATTTTCTGGCGCTGGTCGCGCCCTACAGCTGGCAGCTTACGCCGGTACCGTGGTGCGCTGAGGGGTTCTGGATCGAGCGCGATGACGAAGACGCCGTGCCGTTGGGAAGCACCGCTGAACATCTGAGCGGCCTGTTCTATATCCAGGAAGCCAGCTCAATGCTGCCGGTGGCTGCTCTGTTTGCAGAGGGCAATGCGCCTGAACGCGTAATGGATGTGGCCGCGGCGCCTGGCTCAAAAACCACGCAGATTGCCGCCCGTATGGGTAACCGGGGAGCGATCCTCGCCAACGAGTTTTCCGCGAGCCGCGTGAAGGTATTGCATGCCAACATCAGCCGCTGCGGTATTCATAACGTTGCCCTGACGCACTTCGACGGCCGCGTGTTTGGCGCCGCCCTGCCGGAAGCCTTCGACGCCATTCTGCTGGACGCTCCCTGCTCCGGCGAAGGGGTGGTGCGTAAAGATCCCGATGCGTTAAAGAACTGGTCCGTGGAAAGCAACATTGAGATCGCCGCCACGCAGCGGGAGCTGATCGAGAGCGCATTCCATGCCCTTCGCCCAGGCGGCACGCTGGTCTATTCAACGTGCACCTTAAACCGCGATGAAAACGAAGACGTCTGCCTGTGGCTGAAAGCGCAATACCCGGATGCGGTCGAATTCCTGCCGCTTAACGATCTGTTTGTCTCAGCACAGGAGGCGATTACGCCGGAGGGTTTCCTCCACGTATTCCCGCAGATTTACGACTGCGAAGGCTTCTTTGTGGCACGTCTGCGTAAAACGCAGGCGGTTGCTCCCCTGCCCGCCCCCAAATTCAAGGTCGGCAACTTCCCGTTTGCCCCCCTCAAAGGTCGCGATGCAGCACAGCTTGTCGCCGCCGCCGAAAAAATTGGCCTGGTCTGGGATGAGAGCCTGCACCTCTGGATCCGTGATAAAGAGGTATGGCTGTTCCCGGCTGAGATCGAACCGCTCATCGGAAAGGTCCGTTTTTCCCGAATCGGGATCCGCCTGGCGGAAGTGCATAATAAAGGCTATCGCTGGCAGCATGAGGCCGTCATCGCCCTTGCCGGGCACGAGATTGCCTTTGCCCTGACGCATCAGGAAGCCGAAGAGTGGTACCGTGGTCGCGATGTCTATCCTGACAGCACGCCATCAGGCGATGAAGTGATCGTGACGTATCAGGGATACCCGCTCGGGCTGGCAAAAAAAGTCGGTTCACGACTGAAAAACAGCTATCCGCGCGAGCTGGTCCGGGATGGACGACTGTTTACCGGTAACGATCGCACGGCCTGAAAAAAAGCGCATTTTTTTACTGGCGATTTTGCTCTCCTTGTCTACGATCAAAAACGGGTGGCCGTACTGGTCATACCAGATTTTGACAACCGACCCGGAGAGCACTATGACGAAAACCAGCGTGCGTATTGGCGCTTTTGAGATCGACGACGCAGAACTGCGCGGCGAAGCGCAAGGCGATCGAACGTTAAGTATTCCCTGCAAATCCGACCCGGATTTGTGCATGCAGCTCGATGCATGGGATGCAGACACCAGCGTCCCGGCAATACTTGATGGCGAACATTCTGTTCTTTACCGTGAGCATTACGATAGTAAAACCGATGCCTGGGTCATGCGTCTTGCCTGACCTAAAGAGAACCCGCCCGAAGGCGGGTTATTTATTACTGCAGCTGCGCCAGCGTAAAGTAACCGTCAAATACGGCGCCCGTATCAATGTAGTGGAGATTGTCAAAATCATACCTTCTGTCGACGGGCGTATGTCCGAACCAGAAATGATCCGCACCGCGGATGCCCTGCCCTTTACCCACCATAAACCCCATCAACCGATCGCGATCCCATAAAACGCGCTGGGCGCTCACCGGTTTTTGCCAGCGGTATTCCGCTGCCGGATAATCCGCATGGGCAATCACGTTCAGACCGTTCGCACAGGTTATCTCGATGATATGCGGTAAATCGTGACAGGCCTCAAGCAACGACAGCGCAAGCTGTTGCTGGTCCCGTACAAGTTGCCTGAACCATATTCCGCCATTCATCGTCCAGAGTGAAAAATCGTTATTATCCAGACTGTCGAGCGCCATTTGCTCATGGTTGCCCCGGACGGCACGAAACCATTTTTCATTGATAAGCTGTAATGATTTAACGCTGTCCGGACCGCGATCGATCATATCCCCAACGGAAATAAGCAAATCCTCATACGGATTAAAATGACGGCGTTTAAGCTCATCCATAAGCCGCTGATAACAGCCATGTATATCGCTGACCACCCAGACGTGACGCCACATTCCACCTTCAATTCGCTGATACATAGCCCCTCCTTTTAACAGTATAGCCGCCACAGAAAGGGCAACAGCCGGGCGTGGTCCTCACGAAGTGAAACAAACGGTAAACCAAACAGAAATAAAGATCCTCGCGCTATTAATCCCTTTTTCCTGGCTCTTTAGAATAAGGGTATAAGAAAAGAGAGGTCTTCACGTGTCTAATACGCACCTGCATAACGATGTTTTCTATCCGCATCGCACAAATATTATTTCTGAGCTGGTGAACGGCAAACGCGTCCCGGGGCCGATCTGGCGCAAGCGCGAATATCGCCTGAAGTTCCTGTTACGTTCGCTGGTGTTCTGGTCTTCTACCCATCGCATGCTGGAGGCGCTTTCTGGTCGCGACGATTTCGACAGACTGCTGGCCTCTCAAATTACATTGCCGAGCAAAACCCACCGGCAGTACCTGATGCGCGGTTTGACGGCTAACGATCGCGCCGACGCGATCGTTAGCCATTATTACTGGATTGATAGCCTGAAAGAGAGCGGCCTCGCCCTGGCACTGACCAGCCCACAGGAGAAGCCCGTTGCGCAGTTCCATGCAAAAGACGGTGTTATCTATACGGTTAATGCGTCCTCTGCAGGGAAAGCCGAGCGTGAAGGCGAAAGCACGCTTTGGCTTCGCGACAACGAGGATACGCTGCTGGCCAGCCTGACCTTTAGCGTCGCGCGCAGCAATGGGCAACAGGTCATGGTCATCGGTGGGCTTCAGGGCCCCCGCCGCAGCGTAACGCGTGACGTTATTAAACAGGCCACCCGCGCCTGCCACGGTTTGTTCCCTAAGCGCGTGTTGATGGAAGTGCTTTTCCAGCTGGCTGCACAGTCCTCCGTCCGGGCGATTTTTGCCGTCAGCGATGAGGGCCACGTATTCCGTGCGCTGCGCTATCGCCTCAGCAAAGGCCGCCATTTCCACGCCAGCTATGATGAATTTTGGGCCTCTCTGGACGGTAAAAAGCTCTCAGCCTTCTGCTGGCAGCTGCCGCTACAGATGGCGCGTAAATCGCTTGAAGAGATTGCCAGTAAAAAACGCGCTGAATACCGCCGTCGCTTTGAGCTGCTTGATGAAATTGAGGCGTCGGTTAAGTCGCACTTTTAGACCCCGCACGCGCTTTCTTGAATTGCACACGAAAATTTAACAAAACAGGCAAAAAGGGCTGGACTACAGCATGCCGTAGTGTGTTATGTTTTAACCAGACGTACAGGACGTGCGCTGCAGAAGTGAGACAACAAAAGGATTAGTCTTTTACTTTCATGCAGATAAAAAGAGACCGAATACGATTCCTGTATTCGGTCCAGGGAAATGGCTCTTGGGAGAGAGCCGTGCGCTAAAAGTTGGCATTAATGCAGGCTAAGTCGCCTTGCCTTTTAAGAATAGATGACGACGCCAGGTTTTCCAGTCCACAGCTAAAGCGGTCGGAAAAAAAGCGCCAGAGCATCATAAAATGTGAAAAACCGCAGTGCTTTCGCAAGCATCTGCGGTTTTTTATTGGAAACCTGAACGTTAGCAGAGCTTATCGGCGCGCTCGATAAACGGGGCCAGGCTCATTTTCTGTCCCGGATTCTCCGGGTCATCGATCTGAATGATGCTAATCGGCTGGCCGCTGCTCTTTCCGCTGGCCACCTGCTGCTCGGCGGTTTCATTTAACGGGTATTGCACCAGCGTGCTCGGGTTGATGGCATACAGCGCATGGCCCGGACGGCAGGTCAGCATCACCTCTTCGCGGTTGAACGCCCATTTATCCTTACCCACTTCAAAACGGCTGACGGTGATAACCTGCGGTGCGGCAAACGCGCTCCCCGTGCAGGCCAGCAATATGAGAGAAAGTACTGTCTTTTTCATATGATATTTAACCTTGTCAGAAGGGTTCCCAGGTGGCGAACAGACTGACCGTTGCCAGTACCAGCGCCCCCAGCACCACTTCTGCCTGTGTCATCCTGATAAAAATCTGTTGTGCTCGCCCGGTCTCCGGACGAAACCGTGGCACCAGAAAATACCGATTTGCCAGCGC
The DNA here is from genome assembly GCF_049238165.1 of Enterobacter cloacae complex sp. IR5422. Lineage (NCBI taxonomy): Bacteria > Pseudomonadati > Pseudomonadota > Gammaproteobacteria > Enterobacterales > Enterobacteriaceae > Enterobacter > Enterobacter cloacae complex sp. IR5422. Next base: position 100,927 of record NZ_JBMKHT010000004.1, read on the forward strand.
AATTACCACCATCAACGCCACCAGCGCACATTTGAACAACAAAAACTGCACGTAGTCAGCCTGCCAGGGAATATGGACGCCCAGTATCATGAGCGCATTGATTGCTCCGCTGAGCAGCGCGCCCGCGACCGCATAATGGCCCACGCGCGAGAAGCGCATCATGGTATAGATGGCGGCATTCTGCCAGCGCCCGTTCGCCAGACGCATGCAGAACAGCAGGGGCAGTAATCCGCCAAGCCATGTAGCAGCACAGATCAGGTGAAAAGCGTGATTAAGGCGCTGCAGCGCCCCCATCGGACCGTCGTTCATCGCCGCGTGCCCTACCCCCGCCAGCAGGATAAGCTGCCCCATGGCGAGCAGCAGCAGCCGCGAACCCTTCAGCGGCGCGAGCCATGCTGCAGCGACCGTCATCGCAGCGAGAATCATTTGCCACAGCCAGACGCCGCCAAACTGTGTCCTCATTACGCCGGACCAGACCTGTGGGGCAAATACATCGCCCCAACCGTTACCCATCTGCCCGCCCTGAAGCATAAACATCAGGAGTGCAGCCGCCAGGCTCATAAAAGCCGCCACTTTCTGCTGCAGCTGGAAACGTCGGCACATCAGCCGCTGGAGAGAGGAAGGCGCAAACCAGACGCTGTAAAGCGCGTTGCCAAAAATCAGCATCAGCGCCCCGAAATGGATAAAGCGCAACCCGATATAACACAGCGCCAGCATGCTATTTCACGCTAAAGTGATAGCTACCTTTGGTTTTATGACCGTCTACAGAGACGACATGCCACTCTACCTGGTACGTCCCTGGCGTCAGCGTTTGGTCCAGCGGAACGGTGAGCTGCGCCTTGTTCTTTTCGTCGCGCGTGGCGGTTCCCGTTTTGATGACCTGCTTTTGCGCATCCGTCACCACCACACCGCTAAATCCCGGTTCGATGCCTTCTGAAAAATTCAGCGTAAGTGCCTGCGGAGCGCTCACCACGCTGTCCGCTGCCGGGATCGGCTGCTTAAGGTGCGCATGCGCCAGCACGGAGGGGGTCATCATTGTAGAGGCCAGAAAAACCAGTGCGCATACCGCGCGGGAAGCGGAGAAACCCATCGCAATCATTCCTTTTTGTTATGTCTGTATGCTAAAGAATAACGCTGTATAATAAACGAGTCGAGGATCATCCTGCCTCCGCTTGTCATCGTCGTGCAATCGCGGTAACGTTGCCGCCGCATAAAAAGGAGAAGGTAATGAAGATCAATCTGGCCGCCCTTCCACAGGACGAGATGGATAAAGTGAATGTCGATCTCGCTGCCGCTGGCGTCGCGTTTAAAGAGCGTTACAACATGCCTGTCGTGGCTGAAGTCGTTGAACGGGAACAGCCCGCCCATCTGCGCGACTGGTTTCGCGAAAGACTCATCGCCCACCGTCTCGCCTCGGTCAACCTCTCCCGTTTACCGTACGAACCTAAAGTTAAATAAGCTTAACAAGCCGTTACACTTCCTTACGCTGAATCTGGCAGGATAAGAAAACCCTGATAAATTTAGGTGTATTCTTAAATCCCTGCGACTCAGTGTATAAGGAAGTCACGATGTCACATTGGAATATAGCGGCGGCCCAGTATAGCGGGCAGCATCAGAGTGTCGATGACCATATCACGCACCACCTGCGCTTCATCGCCGAAGCAGCACGGCAGGGGTGCGATCTGCTGGTGTTTCCTGAACTGTCATTAACAGGCTCGGGAACGACGACGTTACCTCTCCCACCCGGCGACGCCCAGCTGGAACCGCTGCTCGACGCGGCGCATCGTTACCGAATAACCGTGATTGCCGGGCTCCCCGTGGAGCGGGATGGTCAGCGCCAGAAAGGTCTCGCGCTCTTCACCCCCGCTCGTCAACGCATCCTTCGCTACCCGCAAGGTGGCGGAGCCAGCCTGGTGCCGGGAGAGAAACAGCTCAGCATTATTGATGCGCATGCCGATTCCCCCAATCTCGATCCCAGAGCGTCGCTGTTTACCAGCTGTCAGTCAGTGGAGGATAACCGCTGGCGGCAGTCCATCAGTACCCTGCAGCGCTTCGCGCATAAATATGCCATAGCGGTGCTGATGGCGAACGCCTGCGGCGGTAGCGCGCTGTGGGATGAAAAAGGCCAGCTGATCGTTCGCGCGGATAAGGGCGAGCTGCTGTTGACAGGCACGCTCGGCGGAGAGGGTTGGCAAGGCGATATCATTCCTTTAGGCTAGGCGTTTTAAGCTCAGGAGTGTTCAATGCTGCGCGTCATCGATACCGAAACTTGCGATCTTCAGGGCGGAATTGTGGAAGTGGCCTCTGTCGACGTGGTTGATGGTAAAATCGTCAACCCAATGAGCCATCTGGTGCGTCCCGATCGCCCCATCAGCCCTCAGGCGATGGCTATCCATCGCATTACCGAATCGATGGTGGCGGACAAGCCGTGGATCGAAGACGTTATTCCCCACTATTACGGTAGCCCGTGGTACGTCGCGCATAACGCCAGCTTTGACCGCCGCGTGCTGCCGGAGATGCCCGGGGAGTGGATTTGTACCATGAAGCTGGCGCGTCGCCTCTGGCCGGGCATTAAATACAGCAACATGGCGCTGTACAAGTCCCGCAAGCTCAGCGTCCGCACGCCTGAGGGGCTTCATCATCACCGGGCCCTGTATGACTGCTATATCACCGCCGCGCTACTGATTGATATCATGAATACCTCTGGCTGGACGCCGGATGATATGGCGACCATCACCGGCCGTCCCGCACTGCTGACCACGTTTACCTTTGGTAAATACCGGGGCAGAGCGGTGTCGGATATTGCGGATAAAGACCCGGGCTATTTGCGCTGGCTGTATAACAACCTTGACAAAATGAGCCCGGAACTGCGCCTGACGCTGAAACATTATCTGGGCGAAGCTTAACGCTCTGCACGGCCTGGCAGCGTCTCCTGCGCCAGGCCAATCAAGAAGGCGTATTCCAGCGCCACCCCTTCATACGATTTAAATCGTCCCGATTTCCCGCCGTGTCCGGAATCCATGTCGGTACACAGCAGCAGCAGGTTGTCGTCGGTTTTCAGCTCCCGCAGTTTCGCCACCCATTTTGCCGGCTCCCAGTACTGCACCTGAGAGTCATGCAGACCGGTGGTGACCAGCATGTGGGGATAGGCTTTCGCCTCGACGTTATCGTAAGGGCTGTACGTTTTCATATAGCGGTAGTAAATCTCATCCTGCGGATTCCCCCACTCTTCAAACTCCCCGGTCGTCAGCGGAATGGATTCATCGAGCATGGTCGTCACCACATCGACAAACGGCACCTGCGCGACAATCCCCTTAAAGCGTTCAGGACGCTGGTTGATAACCGCTCCCATCAGCATACCGCCCGCGCTGCCGCCCATGCCAAAGCAGAGTTTCGGATCGCCATAGCCCTGATCAATCAGCGCATCGCAGACGTCGAGGTAGTCATTGAAGGTGTTTTTCTTTTTCAGGAATTTCCCGTCCTCATACCAGTGCTGCCCCAGCTCACCGCCGCCGCGAATATGGGCGATGGCGAAAACAAAGCCGCGGTCGAGCAGGCTTAAACGGCTGCTGCTGAAATCAGCATCCATGCTGGAGCCGTAGGAGCCGTAGCCGTACACCAGAATCGGTTTTTTGCCTTTCTGGAAATGGGCTTTGTGATAGACGAGCGAGACGGGGACCTCGACGCCATCCCGGGCGGTGACCCACAGGTGCTCGCTGCGGTAGTTTTCGGACTCAAACCCTTTAACCTCGGTCTGCTTAATTACCTGACGCTGCCCGGTATCCATGTCCAGCTCAAACAGGGTGTCCGGTGTGGTCATGGATGAGTAGCCGTAGCGCAGCCGCGATGATTCGGGTTCGGGATTGAACCCAATCCACGTCACATAGGCCGGGTCGTCGAACGCGATCCCCACCACTTCCCGCGTTTTGCGGTTGATTTGCCGGATGCTGGTCAGCCCGCGCTGGCGCTCCTCCACTACCAGCCAGTCGGTGAACAGGGTAAACCCTTCCAGCATCACCTGATCCCGCGCGGGGATAAGCACCTCCCACTTGCGCTCATCGCGCACTTTGGTTTTATAGAGGCCAAAGTTTTTACCCTCGCGATTCGAGCGCAGATAAAAGCTGTGCTGGAAGTGATCCAGGCTGTACTCATGATCCTTTCGGCGCGGCAGAAAACAGAGCGGCTGGGCGTCCGGCAGTTCGGCATCCAGCAGCAGGACTTCCGACGTCGTGGCGCTGGCCAGGAAGATAATGACATAATGGCGCGAAGAGGTTTTATGCAGGCTGACATAAAACGTTTCGTCTTTCTCTTCATAGACCAGCTCGTCGTCTGCGGAGTCCGTTCCGATGGTATGCCGCCATACCTGATAGGGCAGCAGCGTAGAGGCGTGCTTTTTGACGTAGTACACCGTCTCGGAATCATTCGCCCAGACAAAATCCGGGGAGACGTTTTCCAGCATTTCCGGATACCAGTTGCCGGTGTCCAGGTTGCGAAAACGCAGGCCGTACTGGCGACGGGAGAGATAATCCTCCGCCAGCGCCATCACCGCGTTATCCGGCGAAATGGACATGCCGCCCAGAGTATAAAACTCGCTGTGGGCCGCGCGCTGATTGGCATCCAGCAGAATATCCCACGCATCCCATTCGGCGCTCAGGACCGACTGACGCTGGTAGATGGGATACTCGTTGCCGGGCTCATAAATATGGCGATAGCGATAGCCATTTTTGGTCCAGGGCGCGGAGATATCGCGCTGAGGAATACGTTGCACCATTTCATTCAGCAGCTGGTCCTGAAGCGTCTGCTGGCTGGACATGACCTTGCGGCCATAGTCGTTTTCCTCGTGCAGGTAGTCGAGCACCTCTGGCCGGGAGCGTGAATCGTCCCGTAGCCAGTAATAGTTGTCTATACGCGTATCGCCATGCGTGGTGATCGCATAAGGTATACGTCGGGCTTTCGGTGGCATGTCGTCATTCTTTTTCGTTTTACACCCTATAAGGTTGGCAAAACCCACGCATGATGCAAGCGAAACCGGGTCGCAACGGCGAGAACTATCCCTGTAACGCCTGTTTTTGTTCCCGAATATCCCGCTCAATGCCCTCACGCACGTCCTGCGGGATCTTCAGCGCGTCGCCAAGCGCATTCAGGTAGCTGCGCTCCATAAAGTGATCGATATCGATGGCGGCACAGCTGAGGAAATAGAGTTCAAGCGCCTCTTCCTCATTTTTCACGCTTTGCGCCAGACGCTGCGGATCCAGGGGCTGTTCGATGGCCTGCGCCACCAGCGCTCTGCCCTTCTCTTCGACGCCGGCTTCGCGCAACTGCTGTTCGATCGCCAGCCGTTCCTTATCGTCGATATGTCCGTCACTTTTCGCGGCAAAAACCAGCGCAAGAATGAGCCTCTCGGTGCGCAGATCCAGCGGCGAGGTGTGCTCGCCGTAGTGCGGTTCATTGCTGTGCGCGGTCCGGACCCTGTCCTTGTATTTATTCCACAGGACGGTGCCCGCAATGGCGCCCCCACCGGCCAGCAGCGCGCCTGTCCCGTACTTTGCCAGCAGCTTGCGCGAGGATTTATTCGCGACCAGCAGGCCTGCCAGCCCGCCGAGCGCCCCGGGCACCAGCAGTGTGCTGAGATCCCGCTCGCCGGAAGACGACGTTTTCTGCCCTAACAGTGATTGCAATTGATTTAGCCAGCCAGACATGGTTTCCCTCACTTAACGGTGAACATGTTCCACAGCGTAAGCGAGCAGGCGTCAGGAAATGTCTGGACGGGCTAAAGAAGCGCAAATTTCTTCTCCCCTCACCTGGCCGTACACAAGACAGACGCAAACGTTTTCGTTTATACTGCCCGCAACTTTTTCAGGGGGATTGTTATGATTCGTTTAGGAACCGCGCTGCGACCTGCGGCGACGCGAGTGATGCTGTTGGGATCGGGCGAGCTGGGAAAAGAGGTCGCCATTGAGTGCCAGCGTTTAGGCGTGGAAGTCATTGCCGTAGACCGCTACGCCGATGCACCCGCCATGCACGTCGCCCATCGTTCTTATGTGATTAACATGCTGGACGGCGATGCCCTTCGTGAGCTGATTTCACGCGAGAAGCCTGATTTCGTTGTACCGGAAATTGAAGCCATCGCCACCGACACGCTGATTGCGCTTGAGCAGGAAGGCCAGCGCGTGGTGCCCTGCGCGAAAGCCGCAAAGCTGACCATGAACCGCGAAGGCATTCGTCGTCTGGCGGCAGAAGAGCTGGGATTGCCCACGTCGAGCTATCGTTTTGCTGGCGATAAAGCCGCATTCCTGCAGGCCGTTGAGGAGATTGGTTACCCGTGCATCGTTAAGCCGGTGATGAGCTCCTCCGGTAAAGGACAGAGCTTTATCCGCGACAGCAGCACGCTGGACAAGGCGTGGGAGTACGCCCAGCAGGGTGGCCGCGCCGGTGCCGGTCGCGTGATCGTTGAAGGGGTGGTGAAGTTTGATTTCGAGATCACCCTGCTGACCGTCAGCGCCGTTGACGGCGTCCATTTCTGCGACCCGATTGGCCACCGCCAGGAAGATGGCGATTACCGCGAATCCTGGCAGCCGCAGCAGATGAGCGCCCTGGCGCTGGAGCGTGCGCAGGCGATCGCCCGTAAAACCGTCCTGGCGCTGGGCGGCTATGGCCTGTTTGGCGTGGAGCTGTTTGTGTGCGGCGATGAGGTGATCTTCAGCGAAGTCTCCCCTCGCCCGCATGACACCGGCATGGTCACGCTGATTTCGCAGGATCTCTCCGAGTTCGCCCTGCACGTGCGCGCCTTCCTCGGCCTGCCCGTCGGCGGTATCCGTCAGTACGGCCCGGCCGCCTCGGCGGTGATCCTGCCGCAGTTAACCAGCCAGAACGTTACGTTTGATAATGTTGACGCGGCGGTGGGTGCCGGGTTGCAGGTCCGTTTGTTCGGCAAGCCGGAGATCGACGGAACCCGCCGTCTTGGCGTGGCATTAGCCACCGGGGATAACGTTGACGACGCCGTGGCGAGAGCGAAAGCGGCCGCTGCGAGCGTCAAGGTAGAAGGATAAAAAAACGGGCCGAAAGGCCCGTTTTTCATGCGGCGAATGACTTACTGCTTCGCGCCTTCTACCGCTTCGCGAGCCAGTCTGGTGATGCGATCCCAGTCGCCCGCTTCCAGCGCATCCGCCGGAACCAGCCATGAGCCTCCGATGCACAGCACGCTTTTCAGCGCCAGGTAGTCACGGTAGTTGGCAGGAGAGATACCGCCCGTCGGGCAGAAGCGTACCTGAGAGAATGGACCGGCAATCGCCTGCAGCGCTTTGGTGCCGCCGTTCGCTTCCGCCGGGAAGAATTTGAACTCTTTCAGACCGTAGTCCATGCCCAGCATCAGTTCAGAGACGGTGCTGATGCCCGGGATCAGCGGAATAGTGCCTTCGGTGGCGGCTTTCAGCAGCGACTCGGTCAGGCCCGGGCTGATGGCAAACTGTGCGCCCGCTTCGGTCACTTCAGCCAGCTGTTTTGCGTTCGTTACGGTACCCGCACCGATAATGGCATCCGGCACTTCTTTGGCAATCGCGCGAATGGCATCCATCGCGCAGGCGGTACGCAGGGTCACTTCCAGAACGCGAACGCCGCCCGCAACCAGCGCTTTCGCCATCGGTACAGCGTGCTCCAGCTTGTTTACCACGATAACCGGCACGACAGGGCCAGTGGTCAGGATTGCTTCTGCACTTGTTTTCCAGTTTTTCATCAGAGTCTTCTCTCGCCAGATCGTTAAAATCAAGTCGTCTTAAAACGTAATACAGGTTGCGCCCTGCTCAGCACCGGAGAGGTTCGCACGCAGTGCGCCAAACATTTCGCGTCCTGTTCCCACGCGCGACGCGCTCAGGTCAGGAATATGGGGCTGACGTGCCGCCAGCTCGGCGTCATCCACCAGCAGGGTTAGCTCGCCTGTCTGACCGTTAACGCGGATCATGTCACCGTCACGCACTTTCGCCAGCAGGCCGCCGTCGTACGCTTCCGGCGTCACGTGGATAGCTGATGGCACTTTACCTGAGGCGCCAGAGAGGCGTCCATCGGTCACCAGTGCAATTTTGAAACGGCGGTCCAATAATACACCAAGTGGTGGCATAAGTTTATGTAATTCTGGCATCCCGTTGGCTTTAGGCCCCTGATGACGCACCACTACCACGCAGTCTTTGTCGAGCAGACCGGCGTCAAAGGCAGGTAATACGTCGTGCTGGCTTTCAAATACCACCGCTGGCGCTTCGATAATCTGGTTCTCTTCCGGTACGGCAGAGGTCTTCATTACCGCGCGACCGAGGTTACCGCTCAGCACCTTTGTGCCACCGTGAGGAGAGAAAGGTTTGTCGATGGTGGCGATAACCTGCGCATCAAGAGATGCGGTCGCCCCTTCGCGCCAGTCCAGCTCGCCGTTGTTCAGCCATGGCTCCTGGGTGTAGCGCTGCAGGCCAAAGCCCGCTACGGTGTTAACATCTTCATGCAGCAGACCGCCCTTCAGCAGCTCGCGCATGAGCAGCGGTACGCCGCCTGCGGCCTGGAAGTGGTTGATGTCCGCCGGACCGTTTGGATACAGGCGCGCCATCAACGGCACCACGGAAGAGATCTCGGAGAAGTCATCCCAGTTAATCAGAATGCCCGCCGCACGCGCCATGGCCACCAGGTGCATGGTGTGGTTGGTCGAACCGCCGGTGGCCAGCAGCGCAACAATTCCGTTGACGATAACTTTTTCGTCGACCATTTTGCCCATCGGCATCCATTCGTTGCCGTTTCCGGTCAGACGCGTGACCTGACGGGCCGCGGCCTCGGTCAGCGCCTTGCGCAGCGGTGCATCCGGCTGGATAAAGGACGAGCCCGGAAGCTGCATTCCCATAAACTCCACCACCATCTGGTTCGTGTTCGCGGTACCGTAGAACGTACAGGTGCCCGGCGCGTGGTAGGATGCAGCTTCCGCTTCCAGCAGCGCCTGACGATCTGCTTTTCCTTCCGCGTACAGCTGGCGAATGCGCACTTTTTCTTTGTTCGGCAGGCCGCTTGCCATTGGGCCCGACGGCACGAAGATCGCAGGCAGATGACCAAACGACAGCGCGGCCATCACCAGGCCCGGAACAATCTTGTCGCATACGCCGAGATAGAGCGCGCCATCAAACATGTTGTGTGACAGGCCCACCGCTGCGGACATGGCAATGACTTCACGGCTCAGCAGGGAGAGCTCCATACCGTCCTGACCCTGCGTCACGCCGTCGCACATGGCGGGTACCCCACCCGCCACCTGGCCGACCGCATTCACGCTGTGCAGCGCTTTACGGATGATATCCGGGTAGACCTCATAGGGCTGGTGCGCGGAAAGCATATCGTTATAAGCGGTAATGATGGCGATATTGTTACGCAACATGCTTTTCAGCGACGCTTTATCGTCAGGCTGGCAGGCGGCGAAGCCGTGCGCCAGGTTACCGCAGGCCAGCTGGGAACGGTGAACGGTGTTGCTCTTCGCCTGTTCAATCCGGGCGAGGTAGGCCGAACGGGTCTCTTTCGAGCGCTCAATAATGCGCTGTGTTACGCGTAACAATGTCGGATTCATAAAAGCTCCTCTCATTTATCTGTCCGGGCTCGGGAGTTTACAAAGTCGCTGGCAGTTGTTAACAACGCTGAAACGCTTGCTGTCCGGAGCTCAGGGGCAAAATCACTTCCGGCAGTGTAATAAAAAAAGCTCCGCGGGTGAATCCACGCGGAGCTTAAAAGTTGAAAATTGTGGCACGAGCTGTGTTAGATCATGTTACCGGTAAAATAACACTTTCGGGCTAGCGGATTATCTTACTCAAACTCGTTCCAGGAGCGGCCATCGCGGGTGATCATTGCCACCGACGCGACAGGTCCCCATGTGCCCGCCTGATACGGTTTTGGCGCATCCTGATCGGCAGCCCAGGCTTCGGTGATGGAGTCGACCCATTTCCACGCCTCTTCCACCTCATCGCGACGCACGAACAGCGCCTGGATACCGCGCATGGTTTCCAGCAGCAGACGCTCGTAAGCATCGGCCAGGTGTGTCTGGTTGAAGGTTTCGGAGTAGCTCAGATCCAGCTTGGTGGTCTGCAGGTTGTGTTTATGATCCAGGCCCGGCACTTTGTTCAGGATCTGGATATCCACGCCCTCGTCCGGCTGCAGACGAATGGTCAGCTTGTTCTGCGGCAGCTCCTGCCAGGACTCTTTGAACAGGTTCAGTTCCGGGTTCTTAAAGTAGACTACCACTTCGGAACATTTCGCAGGCAGACGCTTACCGGTGCGCAGGTAGAACGGAACCCCCGCCCAGCGCCAGTCGTCGATGTCCACGCGGATGGCCACGAACGTCTCGGTGTTGCTGGACTTGTTCGCGCCCTCTTCTTCCAGGTAGCCAGGCACCTTTTTGCCTTGCGCAAACCCGGCGGTGTACTGGCCGCGAACGGTTTTCTCGCGCACGTTGGAGCGGTCGATGCGGCGCAGCGACTTCAGCACTTTCACTTTGGCGTCACGGATGCTGTCCGCCGTCAGGTCAGACGGTGGAGACATGGCAATCATGCACAGAATCTGCAGCAGGTGGTTCTGAATCATGTCGCGCATCTGACCGGCCTGGTCAAAGTAACCCCAGCGGCCTTCAATCCCCACCTCTTCCGCCACGGTGATTTCCACGTGGTCGATGGTGCGGTTGTCCCAGTTGTTCACAAACAGGGAGTTAGCAAAACGCAGCGCCAGCAGGTTCAGCACCGTCTCTTTACCGAGATAGTGGTCAATACGGTAGACCTGGCACTCTTCAAAGAACTCGCCCACCTGGTCGTTGATTTCACGCGAGGTTGCCAGGGACGTACCCAGCGGCTTCTCCATCACGACGCGCGCCGGTTTGGCGTTCAGTTTGGCTTCGCCCAGGCCCTTGCAGATGGCGCCGAAGGTGCTTGGCGGCATGGCGAAATAGTTAATGGTGACACGGTTTTTCTGATCCAGCATCGCGCCCAAGCGAGCGAATGCGCTGACGTCATTCACGTCAAGGTTGCAGAAATCGAGACGACCGCTCAGGGTATCCCACAAACTTTCATCAATTTTTTCCTTCATGAAAGTTTCGAGCGCCTCGCGGACGACTTTGGTATAAGCGTCCTTGTCCCAGTCGGCGCGCCCAACACCCAGGATACGGGTATCCGGATGAATTTGGCCCGCTTTCTCCAGTTGATACAGGGAAGGCAGCAATTTTCGGCGTGCAAGATCGCCTTTCGCGCCGAAAATGACCAGGTCACATGCCTGGGCTGTTTGCGTTACCGCCATGTCATTCTCCTCAGTTGGATCACCTGGTACTTCTGCCAGGTATCGTTGTAATTTTATTACAATGCACTGTACTGCTTTTACGTCATTCCCGAAACCATTAGCGCTTATCGTCGCGTGCGATACCGCGATTTTTCACCCTTCGGATGATTTAGACGGCTTAATGACGCAACAACCGTCATTTCTTTGCGCAACAGGGTCATAGCAAAACCCGACATCGATCAAGTAATGAAAAAAAACAACAACATTATCTCGTCGATTGTTACCCTTAATGGAAGCCACAGGGGTAATATCGGCTAAATCGAATCACGATTTCATCAATTAATGAAATCGTTTACACCCATGAGCGTCCTGTTAACATGAACATGCTGGAAAAAATCCAGTTTCAACTGGAACACCTTAGCAAATCCGAGCGAAAAGTGGCCGAGGTCATTCTCGCCTCTCCCGCTCAGGCGATTCATTCAAGCATCGCCGCTCTGGCACAGGAAGCGGGTGTTAGCGAACCCACGGTCAATCGCTTCTGCCGCAGCCTGGAAACGCGCGGCTTTCCTGATTTTAAACTGCATCTGGCACAAAGTCTGGCTAACGGCACCCCTTATGTTAATCGTAATGTGGATGAAGACGACAGCGTTGATGCCTATACCGCGAAAATTTTTGAGTCGGCCATGGCTTCGCTTGACCACGTCCGTCAGTCTCTGGACATGAGTTCCGTGAATCGCGCAGTGGATTTACTCACCCAGGCCAAGCGAATTGCCTTCTTTGGGCTCGGGTCGTCGGCGGCCGTCGCGCATGACGCCATGAACAAATTTTTCCGCTTTAACGTCCCGGTGATTTATTCCGATGACATTGTCCTGCAACGCATGAGCTGTATGAATTGCAGTGAAGATGACGTCGTGGTACTGATTTCGCATACTGGCCGCACTAAGAGTCAGGTAGAACTGGCGCAGCTGGCCCGTGAAAACGATGCCATGGTGATTGCGCTGACCACGGCGGGCACACCGCTGGCCCGTGAGGCGACGCTGGCGATCACTCTCGACGTGCCGGAAGACACCGACATTTATATGCCAATGGTCTCCCGACTGGCCCAGCTCACCGTGATTGACGTGCTGGCGACCGGTTTTACCTTACGCCGGGGGGCAAAATTCCGGGATAACTTGAAGCGGGTCAAGGAAGCGCTGAAGGAATCGCGTTTTGATAAAGAATTGCTTATAAAGAGCGATGTTCGATAGTTGATAACGAAGACGTCACGAATAATGACGAAGTAACGATTTACGGCATTCGGTCCCCTCTCCACTGCCTTGCAGCAGATGAAGGCCGATTCAATGTTCACGCAACACCAAAGTTGTTTCAGTCAACGGAGTATTACATGTCCAGAAGGCTTCGCAGAACCAAGATCGTAACCACCTTAGGCCCGGCCACCGATCGCGATAATAATCTCGAGAAAATTATCGCCGCTGGCGCCAACGTGGTGCGTATGAACTTCTCTCACGGTACGCCAGAAGACCATAAATTACGTGCCGATAAAGTGCGTGAAATCGCAGCTAAACTGGGCCGTCACGTTGCGATCCTCGGCGATTTGCAGGGTCCTAAAATCCGTGTTTCGACCTTTAAAGAGGGTAAAGTTTTCCTCAATATCGGCGACAAATTCCTGCTGGATGCCAACCTGGGCAAAGGCGAAGGCGATAAAGAGAAAGTCGGTATCGACTATAAAGGCCTCCCGGCTGACGTCGTACCTGGCGATATCCTGCTGCTTGACGACGGTCGCGTGCAGCTGAAAGTGCTGGAAGTTCAGGGCATGAAAGTGTTCACCGAAGTCACCGTCGGCGGCCCGCTCTCCAACAATAAAGGCATCAACAAGCTGGGCGGCGGCCTCTCTGCGGAAGCGCTTACTGATAAAGATAAAGCGGATATTGTGACTGCTGCACTGATCGGTGTTGACTACCTGGCCGTCTCCTTCCCGCGCTGCGGCGAAGATCTGAACTATGCGCGTCGTCTGGCGCGTGATGCAGGCTGCGATGCCAAAATCGTCGCCAAAGTTGAGCGTGCGGAAGCCGTTTGCGATCAGGATGCTATGGACGACGTGATCCTTGCCTCTGACGTGGTGATGGTTGCGCGTGGCGACCTGGGTGTGGAAATCGGCGACCCTGAGCTGGTGGGGATTCAGAAAGCCCTGATTCGTCGCGCACGTCAGCTGAACCGCGCGGTGATCACCGCCACTCAGATGATGGAATCGATGATCACCAACCCGATGCCAACCCGTGCAGAAGTGATGGACGTGGCCAACGCCGTGCTGGACGGTACCGATGCGGTAATGCTCTCTGCGGAAACCGCTGCGGGCCAGTATCCGGCAGAAACCGTGGCCGCCATGGCACGTGTTTGCCTGGGTGCTGAAAAGATCCCAAGCATCAACGTCTCTAAACACCGTCTGGACGTGCAGTTCGACAACGTTGAAGAAGCGATTGCGATGTCTGCAATGTATGCGGCAAACCATCTGAAGGGCGTTACCGCGATCATCACTATGACCGAATCTGGCCGCACCGCGCTAATGACCTCTCGTATCAGCTCGGGTCTGCCGATCTTCGCCATGTCCCGTCACGAACGTACGCTGAACCTGACGGCGCTGTACCGCGGCGTGACGCCGGTACACTTCGACAGCACCAATGACGGCGTGGCCGCGGCGCACGATGCCGTAAACCTGCTGCGCGACAAAGGCTATCTGGTCTCTGGTGATATCGTCATTGTGACCCAGGGCGATGTGATGAGCACCATCGGCTCAACCAACACCACGCGCGTTATGACCGTCGAGTAATAACGTCTCTGTTAAAAAGCCCTCTCCAGATGGAGAGGGCTTTTTTTATTTCGTTGGATAAAGCTCTTTGCGTTTATACGGCTCTTTTTCACCCGGCTTACGCGTTTTAAGCAGCTTCAGGATCCACGTGTATTGCTCGGCATGCGGCCCTACCAGGATCTCCACCTCTTCGTTCATCCGACGGGCAATGGTGTGGTCGTCAGCGGTCAGCAGATCGTCCATCGGCGGACGAACCTCAATGCTCAGGCGATGCGTTTTACCGTCGTAGACCGGGAATAGCGGGATCACGCGGGCACGACACACTTTCATCAGGCGGCCAATCGCAGGGAGCGTCGCTTTATAGGTCGCAAAGAAATCGACAAACTCGCTGTGCTCGGGGCCGTGGTCCTGATCCGGCAGATAGTAGCCCCAGTACCCCTGGCGTACCGACTGAATGAACGGCTTAATGCCATCGTTGCGCGCATGCAGGCGTCCGCCAAAACGACGACGCACCGTATTCCAGACAAAATCGAAGATTTTATTGCCCTGGTTATGGAACATTGCCGCCATCTTCTGGCCCTGAGAGGCCATCAGCATCGCCGGAATATCAACGCCCCAGCCGTGTGGGACAAGGAAAATGACTTTCTCGTCATTGCGGCGCATCTCCTCAATGATATCCAGCCCTTTCCAGTCAACGCGATCGACAATTTTCTCCGGCCCTTTCAGCGCCAGCTCCGCCATCATCGCCATGGCCTGCGGTGCGGTGGTATACATCTCATCAATGATTGCCTCGCGCTCGGCGTCGCTCTTTTCAGGAAAACAGTAATAGAGATTGATCTGCGCGCGGCGGCGGGCACTTTTGCCTAAGCGCCCGGCAAGACGGCCAATTTTACCCAGGACAGGATCGCGGACGGAAGCCGGCAGCAACGCTATCCCCGCAAAGGCGTAGACACCGAGCCAGGCGCCCCAGTTGCGCGGATGGCGGAAGGATTTTTCAAACTCAGGAATGTATTCAATATTGTTTTTTTGGGTTTCCATGCTGGATCCAGGGTCTGATGACGCAAAATTAATTCAGATAGTGTAGCGAGGCAGTCGTCCGCGCACAAAAGAAAAAGCCGGCGTCAGGGTGCGCCGGCTTTTTTAACAAAAACAGAGGGCTTAGTCTAAACTCAGCTGCGGCAACACCTCTTTCACCTGCGCCAGGTAATCCGTACGATCTTTACCCGTCAGGCCCTCGGTGCGCGGCAGTTTTGCCGTCAGCGGGTTCACGGCCTGCTGGTTGATCCACACTTCGTAGTGCAGGTGCGGGCCGGTAGAGCGACCGGTATTACCGGAGATCGCAATGCGGTCACCACGCTTCACCTTCTGTCCTGGTTTAACCAGCAGCTTACGCAGGTGCATGTAGCGGGTCGTATACGTACGGCCATGACGAACCGCAACGTAATACCCGGCTGCACCGCTACGTTTGGCCACCACCACTTCACCATCCCCTACCGCCAGAACCGGTGTGCCCTGCGGCATGGCAAAGTCAACGCCACGGTGCGGTGCGACACGTCCGGTGACCGGGTTCAGACGACGCGGGTTAAAGTTGGAGGAGACGCGGAACTGTTTCGCCGTCGGGAAGCGCAGGAAGCCCTTTGCAAGGCCCGTACCGGTGCGGTCGTAGAACTTGCCGTCTTCGGCACGGATCGCGTAGTAATCTTTGCCTTCGGAGCGCAGACGCACGCCCAGCAGCTGGCTTTGCTCGCGCTTGCCGTCCAGCATTTCGCGGGACATCAGGACGGAAAACTCATCGCCTTTTTTCAGCTTGCGGAAATCCATCTGCCACTGCATGGCTTTGATCACCGAACTGATTTCAGCGCTGGTCAACCCTGCGTCGCGCGCGCTGGAGACAAAGCTTGCGCCCACGGTGCCTTTGAGAACGCTGTTGACCCAGTCGCCCTTCTGCATTTCGCTGGTCATTTTGAAACCGGTTGCCGTGCGATCGTAGGTGCGGGTTTCACGGCGGGACATTTCCCAGGTCAGACGCTGGAGATCGCCATCGGCCGTTAACGTCCAGGAGAGCTGTTGCCCAATTTTCAGGTTGCGAAGATCTTTATCTGCCGCCGCCAGCTGGCTGATATTGCCCATGTCGATGCCGTACTGGTTCAGCACGCTGCTCAGCGTGTCCCCGGTAGAAACTACATATTCGTGAATACCCGCTTCATTCTCGGTTTTATCGTCCAGTTCATCCTGTGGAATGGCTTCATCTTCCTGAGCCGACTGGTCGATAGGCTCACTGGCTTCAGGCAGCAAAGAGCGGATTTCGCTCTTTTCAAGCTCGATGGTTTTAATGATAGGGGCAGAACTCGGGTGGTAAACATAGGGCCGCCAGACGGCGACCGCTAAGGTGAGTACTGTAAGCGACCCCAGCATGACTCGGTGGGGTCGAGGCAGATTGTTAAATGCCAGGGCGACAGAGCGGGCTATCTGTTGCACGTATTCACTTCCTCGTTAATCTCCTTTCAGGCAGCTCGCATACTGGTTCGCCAGTTGGCTGAGGAACTGCGAATAGCTCGCTTTGCTCAACTGGATATTCGTTCCTAGCGGGTCAAGGGTCCCCATGCGCACGGATGTCCCCCTGGCCACGGCTTCTACGACCGCTGGCCTGAACTGTGGCTCAGCAAAAACGCATGTCGCTTTTTGCTCAACCAGCTGTGTTCTGATTTCATGTAAACGCTGCGCACCAGGTTGAATTTCAGGGTTGACGGTAAAGTGCCCCAGCGGGGTCAAACCGTAGTGTTTTTCGTAATAGCCGTAGGCGTCATGAAAAACGAAATACCCTTTTCCTTTCAACGGTGCGAGCTCATTACCTACCTGCTTATCGGTTGCGGCTAATTGTGCCTCAAAATCTTTCAGGTTGGCGTCTAGTTTGGCTCGACTTTGCGGCATAAGTTCCACTAATTTGTCATGGATTGCAACCGCTGAAAGCCGCGCTATCTCTGGGGATAACCAAAGATGCATGTTGTACTCGCCGTGATGGTGATCTCCATCACCTTTTTCACCGTCGGCAGCATGATGGTCATGTTCATCGCCGTCGTCATCCGTGCCTTTCATGAGTAACGGTTTCACGCCTGGGAGGGCGGCAATCGCGACCTGTTTTTCGCCCGCCACCTGTTTAGCTGACTTCTGCATAAACGCTTCCATTTCCGGACCAATCCAGACAACTAAGTCCGCGTTTTGTAAGCGTTTTACGTCTGAAGGGCGCAGGGAGTAGTCATGCTCGGATGCACCATCCGGGAGCAGAACCTGAGTTTCTGTTACCCCGTCAGCAATGGCTGACGCGATAAACCCGAGTGGTTTAAGCGAAGCAACAACCGCAGCGTTAACATCTTGTGCGGTTGTGCCCCAAAGGGCAGCGGATAATGCTGCGAAAAGAAGCGTATTTTTATGTAACATAATGCGACTAATCATCGTAGTGAATGCGTGGAATGTGATATTATAACATTCGTTGACTTCTTCAAGCTTAAAATGACATGACGACATTGGTTTCTCTTGAAAATATTTCGGTCTCATTTGGCCAGCGCCGCGTCCTCTCTGACGTGTCGCTCGATCTGAAGCCCGGCAAAATTCTGACGCTGCTCGGCCCCAATGGCGCAGGCAAATCCACCCTGGTTCGCGTGGTGCTGGGTCTGGTCGCACCCGATGAAGGCGTGATCAAGCGTGAGGAAAAATTGCGTATCGGCTATGTGCCGCAAAAGCTTCACCTTGACGCCACGCTGCCGCTGACGGTGAGCCGTTTCCTGCGCCTGCGCCCCGGCACGCGTAAAGCCGATATTCTCCCGGCGCTGAAGCGCGTGCAGGCAGGCCATCTTGTCGATGCGCCGCTGCAAAAACTGTCCGGCGGTGAAACGCAGCGCGTATTACTTGCCCGTGCGTTGCTCAGCAGCCCGCAGCTGCTGGTGCTGGATGAGCCGACTCAGGGTGTAGACGTCAACGGCCAGGTCGCGCTGTACGATCTTATTGACCAGCTGCGCCGGGAACTGAACTGCGCGGTACTGATGGTATCCCACGACCTGCATCTGGTGATGGCAAAAACTGATGAAGTGCTGTGTCTCAACCACCATATCTGCTGCTCCGGCACGCCTGAAGTGGTCTCCATGCACCCGGAATTTATCTCCATGTTCGGCCCTCGCGGCGCTGAACAGCTCGGCATCTATCGCCATCATCATAATCATCGCCATGATTTGCAGGGACGAATCGTTCTGCGTCGGGGAAATGGACACTCATGATTGAACTGTTACTGCCCGGCTGGCTGGCCGGGATTATGCTTGCCTGCGCCGCGGGTCCACTCGGCTCGTTTGTGGTGTGGCGCAGAATGTCTTACTTCGGCGATACCCTGGCGCACGCGTCCCTGCTGGGCGTGGCTTTTGGCCTGCTGCTGAACGTCAACCCGTTCTATGCGGTGATTGTCGTCACGCTGCTGCTGGCGGCCGGTCTGGTCTGGCTGGAAAAACGCCCTCACCTCGCCATTGATACGCTGCTTGGCATTATGGCGCACAGCGCCCTGTCGCTGGGTCTGGTGGTGGTCAGCCTGATGTCCAATATCCGCGTGGATCTGATGGCTTACCTGTTCGGTGACCTGCTGGCCGTCACGCCTGACGATCTCATCGCTATCGCCATTGGCGTTGTGGTGGTGCTCGGGATTCTGCTCTGGCAGTGGCGTAACCTGCTGGCGATGACCGTCAGCCCCGATCTGGCGTTCGTCGATGGCGTGAAGCTGCAGCGCGTTAAGCTGCTGCTGATGCTGGTAACGGCGTTAACCATTGGCGTGGCGATGAAGTTTGTCGGCGCGCTGATTATTACGTCGCTGCTGATCATCCCTGCGGCTACGGCGCGTCGTTTTGCCCGTACGCCGGAGCAGATGGCCGGTGTCGCCGTAATTATCGGGATGATTGCGGTAACGGGTGGGCTAACCTTCTCGGCGTTCTATGACACGCCTGCGGGGCCGTCCGTGGTGCTGAGTGCGGCGATGCTGTTTATCTTCAGTATGATGAAGAAGACCGCACAGTAGCGGGTATGTCCCCGGTGGCGCTTCGCTTACCGGGGCTGCAAATTATCGCTGCTTACGGCATTGCCGGTGGCGTAATGCCGAAATGATTCCACGCCCGCACCGTGGCCATACGCCCACGCGGGGTACGTTGCAGGAAGCCCTGTTGGATCAGATACGGTTCAAGCACGTCCTCAATGGTTTCACGCTCTTCCCCGATTGCCGCCGCCAGGTTATCCAGCCCGACCGGCCCCCCAAAGAACTTGTCCAGCACCGCCAGCAGCAGCTTGCGGTCCATGTAGTCAAAACCTTCGGCATCGACGTTCAGCATATCCAGCGCCTGCGCGGCGATCTCTGCGGAGATCGAACCGTTGTGCTTCACCTCAGCAAAGTCACGCACGCGGCGCAGCAGGCGGTTGGCGATACGCGGCGTACCGCGGGAACGCTTCGCCACTTCAAACGCCCCCTCTTCGCTCATCTCCAGCCCCATATAGCGGGCGCTGCGGCCAACGATGTGCTGGAGATCGGCCACCTGGTAAAACTCCAGACGCTGCACGATACCGAAGCGGTCGCGCAGTGGAGAGGTCAGCGACCCGGCTCGCGTCGTGGCGCCTATTAGGGTAAACGGCGGCAGATCGATTTTGATGGAGCGTGCAGCCGGACCTTCACCGATCATGATATCCAGCTGATAATCTTCCATCGCCGGATAGAGCACCTCTTCCACCACCGGTGACAGGCGGTGGATCTCATCGATAAACAGCACGTCATGCGGTTCGAGGTTGGTCAGCATGGCCGCCAAATCGCCCGCCTTCTCCAGCACCGGGCCGGAGGTGGTGCGCAGGTTCACGCCCATTTCATTAGCGACGATATTCGCCAGCGTGGTTTTGCCTAAACCCGGCGGGCCAAAAATCAGCAGGTGATCGAGCGCATCGCCGCGCAGCTTTGCCGCCTGGATAAAAATCTCCATCTGGGAACGAACCTGCGGCTGGCCAATGTACTCATCAAGCAGTTTTGGGCGAATCGCGCGATCCACCACATCCTCTGCCTGAACAGTGCCTGCCGAAACCAGGCGGTCTGCTTCAATCATCCTTTACCTCACAATGCAGCGCGCAGCGCTTCACGAATCAGGGTTTCACTGCTGGCGTCCGGTTTGGCAATTTTACTTACCATGCGGCTGGCCTCCTGAGGTTTATAGCCCAGTGCCACCAGCGCGGCAACCGCTTCCTGCTCCGCGTCATCATCCGCCGCAGGCGCACCTGGCGAGGTCAGTACCAGATCGGCCGCCGGCGTGAAGAGATCGCCATGCAGGCCTTTAAAGCGGTCTTTCATCTCGACAATCAGGCGTTCTGCCGTTTTCTTACCGATGCCAGGAAGCTTAATCAGCGCCGCAGGATCTTCACGCTCAACGGCATTCACAAACTGTGGTGCAGACATGCCGGATAAGATCGCCAGCGCCAGCTTCGGCCCGACGCCGTTGGTTTTAATCAGCTCGCGGAACAGGGTGCGTTCCTGTTTGTTGTTGAAGCCGTACAGCAGCTGAGCATCTTCACGCACCACAAACTGGGTAAAGACAATCGCCTCTTTGCCCGCGTCCGGCAGCTCGTAGAAGCAGGTCATCGGCATATGGACTTCATAGCCCACGCCACCCACTTCCAGCAGCACTAACGGGGGTTGTTTTTCAATGATGATGCCTCTGAGTCTGCCTATCACGTGACGCTCCTGCGTTCTGGAAGAAATTAACTGCCGACATAATAAAAAAAGGCTGGATAAACATCCAGCCTGATTTGTCATTATCGTAACCTGCCTCGCGCCAGATTGAGCCGCGATTCGCTCATTTGCATCGCGTTCTGGCTGACGTGACAGTGGGTAATCGCAATCGCCAGCGCATCGGCGGCGTCGGCCTGCGGGTTCGCAGGGAGCTTGAGCAGGGTCCGCACCATGTGCTGCACCTGACTTTTCTCCGCGCTACCGATGCCCACCACCGTCTGCTTAACCTGCCTTGCCGCGTATTCGAATACCGGCAAATCCTGGTTCACCGCAGCGACAATGGCCACCCCGCGCGCCTGACCGAGCTTTAGCGCCGAATCGGCGTTTTTCGCCATAAAGACCTGCTCGATGGCGAAATAATCTGGCTGAAACTGGGTGATGATCTCCGACACGCCCGCATAGATGAGCTTCAGGCGCGACGGCAGATCGTCCACTTTGGTGCGAATACAGCCACTGCCCAGGTAGGTTAACTGGCGTCCCACCTGACGGATAACGCCATAACCGGTGACGCGTGAGCCTGGGTCAATCCCGAGAATAATCGACATCACGCGTCTCCTGTAACGGATTTACACGCTCTCATCAGAGAGTCGCTGCAACCTCATCAGAGATTTCACCGTTGTGATACACTTCCTGCACGTCGTCGCAGTCTTCGAGCATGTCGATCAGACGCAGCAGTTTTGGTGCCGTTTCTGCATCCATGTCCGCTTTGGTGGACGGGATCATGGAGACTTCAGCGTTGTCCGCTTTCAGGCCCGCCGCTTCCAGCGCATCGCGCACGGCACCCATCTCTTCCCAGGCGGTATAAACGTCGATAGCGCCGTCGTCGAAGGTCACCACGTCTTCCGCACCGGCTTCCAGCGCCGCTTCCATGATCGCATCTTCGTCGCCTTTCTCGAAGGAGATGACGCCTTTTTTGCTGAACAGGTAAGCAACAGAACCGTCAGTGCCCAGGTTGCCACCGGTTTTGGTGAACGCGTGGCGCACTTCCGCAACGGTACGGTTACGGTTGTCGGACAGGCACTCAACCATCACCGCCGTACCGCCAGGACCGTAACCTTCATAAATGATGGTTTCCATGTTCGCGTCTTCATCACCGCCCACGCCACGTGCGATAGCACGGTTCAGGGTGTCACGCGTCATGTTGTTAGACAGCGCTTTATCCACCGCTGCACGCAGACGTGGGTTAGAGGCCGGATCGCCGCCGCCCAGACGCGCTGCCGTCACCAGCTCGCGAATGATTTTGGTAAAGATCTTACCGCGCTTGGCATCCTGTGCCGCTTTGCGGTGTTTGGTGTTGGCCCACTTACTATGACCTGCCATAAAAATATCCTCAAAGAGCGCGCCTTTTCAGGCAGCGTTAATTACAAATTCTTCAATCGCCTGCCGGTTGCTCCACGACTTGGTCAGTGCGGCGGCATCCGCCGCATTCACCCAGCGGTAGGTCAGGTGTTCGGTAAACACGATCTCCCGTTCATGGGGGAGCGCGAGACAGAACCACGATTCCGTATTGCGCTCGGTACCCGGCGCGTAGCGATGACGTAAATGGCTAAAAATTTCGAACTCCACCGTGCGCTGACAGTCCTTCAGGGTCAGTTGCTCGCGGGCAACGTCAATGGCGACCTCTTCCTTTACTTCACGCGCGGCGGCCTGCGGCGCGGTTTCCCCCTCTTCCAGACTGCCGGTAACCGACTGCCAGAATTCAGGGTCATCGCGCCGCTGCAACATCAGCACCCGCTTCGTGTCTTCTGCATAAATGACCACCAGGACCGAAACGGGGAGCTTATATGTCATATCAGTTTTTCTCTTCCTTCTTCACCACCTCAATGCCCAGCTCAGCCAGTGCGGCCGGGTTGGCAAAGCTTGGCGCTTCGGTCATCAGACACGCTGCAGCAGTGGTTTTCGGGAAAGCGATAACATCACGGATGTTATCGGTGCCGGTCAGCAGCATGGTCAGACGGTCAAGACCGAAGGCCAGACCCGCGTGCGGAGGCGTACCGTATTTCAACGCGTCCAGCAGGAAGCCGAATTTCTCGCGCTGCTCCTGCTCGTTGATGCCCAGGATGCCGAACACGGTCTGCTGCATTTCACCGCTGTGAATACGCACGGAACCACCGCCCACTTCGTAGCCGTTGATGACCATATCGTAGGCGTTGGCGACGGCCTCTTCCGGTGCCGCTTTCAGCTCGGCAGCCGTCATGTCTTTCGGCGAGGTGAACGGGTGGTGCATCGCGGTCAGGCCGCCTTCACCGTCGTCTTCAAACATTGGGAAGTCGATAACCCACAGCGGCGCCCATTTGCTCTCGTCGGTCAGATTCAGGTCTTTACCGAGCTTCAGACGCAGCGCGCCCATCGCATCCGCAACGACTTTCTTGTTATCTGCACCGAAGAAGATCATGTCGCCGTCCTGCGCGCCGGTGCGCTCCAGGATCGCTTCCACGATGTCCGCGTTCAGGAATTTCGCAACCGGGCTGGTGATACCTTCCAGACCTTTCGCACGCTCGGTCACTTTAATATAGGCCAGACCTTTCGCGCCGTAGATCTTGATGAAGTTGCCGTAGTCGTCGATCTGCTTACGGCTCAGAGCCGCTCCGCCCGGCACACGCAGCGCGGCCACGCGGCCTTTGGCGTCGTTAGCCGGACCCGCGAAGACCGCGAACTCCACGTTTTTAACCAGATCAGCTACGTCCACCAGCTCCATCGGGTTACGCAGGTCGGGTTTGTCAGAGCCATAGCGACGCTCGGCTTCCGCGAAGGTCATGATTGGGAAATCGCCCAGCTCAACGCCTTTCACGTCATTCCACAGGCTACGCACCAGGGCTTCCATCACTTCACGCACCTGCTCGGCGGTCATGAAGGAGGTTTCCACATCGATCTGGGTAAATTCAGGCTGGCGGTCAGCACGCAGGTCTTCGTCGCGGAAGCATTTCACGATCTGATAGTAGCGATCGAAGCCGGACATCATCAGCAGCTGTTTGAACAGCTGTGGAGACTGTGGCAGCGCGTAGAATTTGCCTTTATGGACGCGGGATGGCACCAGGTAATCGCGCGCGCCTTCCGGCGTGGCTTTGGTCAGCATCGGGGTTTCGATATCGAGGAAACCGTGGTCATCCATAAAGCGACGCACCAGGCTGGTGATTTTCGCACGGGTTTTCAGGCGCTGAGCCATCTCCGGACGACGCAGATCCAGATAGCGGTATTTCAGACGCGCTTCTTCAGTGTTGACGTGGTTGGAGTCCAGCGGCAGCGCTTCAGCACGGTTGATGATCGTCAGATCGGACGCCAGCACTTCAATGGCACCCGTCGCCATGTCGGCGTTAACGTTTTTCTCGTCACGCGCACGCACGGTGCCGGTGACCTGAATGCAGAACTCATTACGCAGCTCAGAGGCCAGCTTCAACGCATCTGCGCGATCCGGATCGAAGAACACCTGAACGATACCTTCGCGGTCGCGCATATCGATGAAGATAAGGCTACCAAGATCACGACGACGATTGACCCAACCACACAGGGTGACCTGCTGTCCGACGTGGGACTGACGCAGCTGCCCGCAATATTCTGTACGCATGAGATATCCCTTAATTAGCCGCAGGCTAAATGTCGCCTGGTATGCAGGCTACTATGTCGCAGCTTTCTGTATGTCACAACTGGATGAAAAAAGGCGGCTATTATACTGGAAATTCCGCCGGACGATAAGAGCGAACCACGGCCAGGCGGTCGTTTGCTGCACTCTTATTGCGCATTCTCACAAAAATTAACAAAATTATGCGACCAATAACAGGCCATCGCGTCGTATGGTGTGTGGAAGTGATTCATTTAACGGGAGTAACGATGTTAACCCTTGATGCCAGCAAAACCGCGCTTGTGGTGATTGATTTACAGGAAGGCATTTTGCCCTTCGCCGGTGGCCCGCATAACGCGGACGATGTGGTCAGCCGCGCCGCCCGTCTGGCGGAAAAATGCCGCACCAGCGGTGCCCCGGTTGTCATGGTGCGCGTCGGCTGGTCTGCGGATTACGCCGAAGCGTTAAAACAGCCCGTTGATGCGCAGACTCCCGCCCGCGCCCTGCCGGAAAACTGGTGGACGTACCCGGTCTCGCTCGGCAAACGCGACGGCGACATCGAAGTGACCAAACGTCAGTGGGGCGCCTTCTACGGAACCGATCTCGAACTGCAGCTCCGCCGTCGCGGCATTGACACGATCATCCTGTGCGGCATTTCCACCAACATCGGCGTGGAGTCGACTGCCCGCAACGCGTGGGAGCTGGGCTTTAATCTGGTGATTGCCGAAGATGCGTGTAGCGCGGCCTCGGCGGAACAGCACCAGGGCAGCATGACGCACATCTTCCCGCGCATCGGTCGCGTGCGCAGCACGGACGAGATCCTCAGCGCGTTATGATGTATGTGGGCCTGCCCCAGTGGTCGCACCCGAAATGGGTGCGTCTGGGCATCACCAGCCTTGAGGAGTATGCCCGACACTTCAACTGCGTCGAGGGTAATACCACCCTGTATGCGCTCCCTAAAGCCGAGATTGTTGCGCGCTGGCGGGAGCAAACAACCGACGACTTTCGCTTCTGCTTCAAGTTTCCGGCTACGATTTCCCATCAGGCCGCGCTGCGAAACTGCGGTGAGTTGACCGACGAATTCTTTGGCCGGATGGCGCCTCTGGCAAACCGCATCGGCCAGTACTGGCTGCAGCTTCCGGCCACGTTTGCTCCGCGCGACCTGCCTGCGCTCTGGCAGTTCCTGGATGCCCTGCCCCGGGAATTTACCTACGGCGTGGAGGTTCGACACCAGGACTTCTTTGCGAAAGGCGAAGCGGAAAAAGCGCTCAACCGCGGCCTGCTTGAGCGTTCCGTTAACCGTGTGATCCTCGATAGCCGTCCGGTGCACAGCGCGATACCGCATAACGAGGCCATCGTTGAAGCTCAGCGTAAAAAACCGAAAGTGCCGGTCCACGCCATCGTGACCGCGAAGAACCCAATGGTCAGGTTTATCGGCAGCGATAACATGCCGCAAAACCAGGCAATGTTCGCCGTCTGGCTGGAAAAACTGGCCTCGTGGGAACACACCACCACGCCGTATCTCTTTTTGCACACGCCGGATATTGCCCAGGCCCCTGAACTGGTCGATGCTCTGTGGCAGGCCTTGCAGGCTGCGGTGCCATCCGTGGGCAGCGCCCCTTCCATCCCACAACAATCTTCTCTTTTCTGATATCACCCCCTATCATAGGGAAGTGCCATCTGCCAAAAACAGGGAGTTTGTATGGTCAGCGCGCTGTACGCGGTGTTAGGTGCATTACTGCTGATTAAGTTTTCATTTGACGTTGTGCGCCTCAGAACGCTTTACCGCGTTTCTTACGGTGACGGCGGCTTTTCCGAGCTGCAAAGCGCTATACGCATTCACGGCAATGCGGTCGAATACATCCCCGCGGCCTTAATCCTGCTGCTGTTTATGGAGATGAATGGCGCAGAAACCTGGATGGTGCACATCTGTGGCCTGCTGCTTATCGCTGGCCGCCTGATGCATTATTACGGCTTTCACCACCGCTTAATCCGCTGGCGTCGTTCCGGCATGAGTGCAACCTGGTGTTCGCTTTTGCTGATGGTGCTGGCTAACCTGTGGTATATGCCGTGGGAGTTGGTTTTCTCCCTCCATTAGCGCACAATACGCCACTTTATTTTTCCCGGATTTTTACGTTATGTCAGATCGCGACACGCTTTTTTCCGCGCCTATCGCCAGCCTGGGCGACTGGACCTTCGATGAACGGGTAGCCGAAGTCTTCCCGGATATGATCCAGCGCTCTGTTCCCGGTTATTCCAATATTATCTCTATGATCGGCATGCTGGCTGAGCGCTTCGTTCAACCCGGCACGCAGGTCTATGACCTGGGCTGCTCGCTCGGCGCGGCAACGCTGTCGGTACGTCGTAACGTTCATCACGAAGGCTGCCGAATCATTGCCGTGGATAACTCTCCGGCCATGGTGGAACGCTGCCGTCGCCATATTGACGCCTACAAAGCCCCTGTTCCGGTTGACGTGGTGGAAGGCGATATCCGTGAGATCGAGATCCAAAACGCCTCGATGGTGGTGCTGAATTTCACCCTGCAGTTCCTGGTGCCGGAAGACCGCCAGCTGCTGCTGGACAAAATCTATCAGGGGCTGAATCCTGGCGGCGCGCTGGTGCTCTCGGAGAAATTCAGCTTCGAAGATGCCGAGGTTGGCGAGCTGCTGTTCAATATGCACCACGATTTCAAACGGGCGAACGGCTACAGCGAGCTGGAGATCAGCCAGAAGCGCAGCATGCTCGAAAACGTGATGCTGACGGACTCCGTAGAAACCCACAAGACGCGCCTGCGTCAGGCCGGATTTGAGCATAGCGAACTGTGGTTCCAGTGCTTCAACTTTGGGTCTCTGGTGGCGCTGAAAGCGGGGAAACCCGCATGATCGAGTTCAGCAACTTCTATCAGCTGATTGCCAAAAATCACCTCTCCCACTGGCTGGAGACGCTGCCTGCGCAGATTGCCGCCTGGCAGCGGGATCAGCAGCACGGCCTGTTAAAGCAGTGGTCAAATGCGGTGGAGTTTCTGCCGGAACTGACCCCGCATCGTCTGGATCTCCTGCACAGCGTCACTGCAGAGAGTGAAGAACCGCTTCCGCCAGGGCAGATCAACCGTATCGAAACGCTGATGCGCAACCTGATGCCGTGGCGTAAAGGGCCGTTCTCGCTGTACGGCGTGAACATCAATACCGAATGGCGCTCAGACTGGAAATGGGATCGCGTTCTGCCGCACCTTTCCGACCTGACCGGGCGCACCATTCTGGACGTGGGCTGCGGTAGCGGCTATCACATGTGGCGCATGATTGGCGCGGGCGCGCATCTGGTGGTTGGTATCGACCCGATGCAGCTGTTCCTGTGTCAGTTTGAAGCGGTACGTAAGCTGCTTGGTAACGACCAGCGCGCGCACCTGCTGCCGCTGGGTATTGAGCAGCTGCCCGCACTGAAAGCCTTTGATACTGTGTTCTCCATGGGCGTGTTGTATCACCGCCGTTCCCCACTGGAGCACCTGTGGCAACTGAAAGATCAGCTGGTCAGCGGCGGCGAGCTGGTGCTGGAAACGCTGGTGATCGAAGGCGATGAACATGCCGTTCTGGTACCGGGCGATCGCTACGCGCAGATGCGCAACGTTTACTTCATCCCTTCCGCGCTGGCGCTGAAGAACTGGCTGGAGAAATGCGGATTTGTGGATGTGCGAATTGCCGATGTCAGCGTGACCTCTATCGAAGAGCAGCGCCGGACCGAGTGGATGATCACCGAATCGCTGGAGCAGTTCCTCGACCCGGCCGATCACAGCAAAACCATTGAAGGCTATCCGGCCCCGATGCGAGCGGTGTTGATTGCGACGAAGCCGTAGCCTGTTAGCCGGGTGGCGGCTGCGCCTTACCCGGCCTACTCCCGATTTTCCAGGTCCGGTAAGCGAAGCGCTACCGGGCGCAGGAGAAAAAAAGGCCCCTGTGTAATTTGCAGGGGCCTGGTACAAGCAAGCATCATATTGGGCGACATGATGCGCGGTAAAAATCGGTACGTTGCTACACGTGATGGCGCTCAATCAGCGACTTCATTTCCGCAACCGACTCTCCCTCTACGCCGTAGCGTGAATACTCATCCGCTTCAGCATCCGTCGACATTGACAATCCTGTATTGCGATAACGCATGGGTGACGGCATCCATTTGCCTGCCGAGCTGTGCAGCTCTTCTACCCCGGCGTTTAAAAACCGTTCCAGATTGCTGGCACGGACTCCCGCACCCGCCATTATTATTGGAACACCGGAATGTGCTTTTAGTTCCGTAATTAATTGCAGTCCTTTTTCAGCGGACGGCTGTTGACCCGATGTCAGAATGCGCGCCACGCCAAGTTCTCCAAGCGTTTCAAAGGCCTGAAGCGGATCTTTACACATATCAAATGCGCGATGAAAAGTGACGGCGAGCCCCTGCGCGGCGCTCATGACCTGACGCATGCGCGGGAGGTCGATATTGCCGTCTTCATCCAGCAGGCCGGTGACCAGCCCGGGGAACCCCAGGTCGCGCACGAGGGCGATATCATCAAGCATGGCACCGAACTCGCCCGCCGTGTAACAAAAATCACCGCCGCGCGGACGAATAATCGGGTGAACGGGAATCGTGACGGCCTGACGGGCAGCCTTCAGCACGCCGTAAGAAGGCGTCAGCCCGCCCTCTTTGGGTGCCGCACACAGTTCAATGCGGTCAGCCCCGTAATTTTGCGTGGTGACGGCACACTCCACGCTGTAACAGCAAATCTCCAGCAGCGCCATGTAATCCTCCTTAAATTCCACCAAACGCACCATCATGACACGCCGTCTGTTTTCAGTCCCGGCGGGAACTCACATCTCTTGCGCCTCACTGGCAACGATCTGCTCAATGGTCCAGGGATGAAACTTCACCGTGACCTGCCCGTCCGTGACGGCCAGCGTCGGGTTGGGTAACCGCTCGCGTTCGCCTTTGGGCGAACTGGTCTTCACAAAAATCCCCGGCTGGCTTAAGCCTTCGTCAGCTAACAGGGCCAGCGCGCGCGCGTTTAATGTCTCCGGCTCACCCGGCAGGACAATTTCAATGTGCTCCCACCCTTCGTGCGGATAGCGCTTCTCGCCCGGCCACGGCAGTTCAACCACGGTGAATTGCCAGTGGGCCACGCTCACCGGCTCACGCAGCCTGAACAGGCAGATGGGGCGACCGTTAATGATATTCTCGGACAGTAACTCGCCGCACTGTTCGAACCCGCGACGCCAGCGTTCTGCGGTGGCATTCTGATGGCAGCGCAAAGAGATGTGATCGGCCTCGAGCGGCGCGATATCCAGACCCAGACGGGTGGCAAGTTCTGTGAACGCCTGGGTGAAGCGCGGTAAATCTGCGGAAATATCATGCAGTTCGTCGATGGATTGCCAGTTCGCCATAAGTCACTCTCTTTTCGTGTCGCAAAGCCGCTAATTTACTCTGTTGCTCTGTTTTGACCAACCGCAGAATCCGGCTTTTTACGACTGCATGTTTATGCACACCTTCTTAGCCTGGATTCTGAGCAATCTTCAGGCCCCGCGATGCTGACGGCAGAAGGCATTTGCAGTATACTCCCGCCCTAAATTCTCTAACTGGCGCGGGTGGTTGTGAGCCCGCATCAAAAAAGTAAGGTATCCAGGTGAATATTCAGGCTCTTCTCTCCGAAAAAGTCAGTCAGGCACTGATTGCCGCAGGCGCGCCTGCGGATTGCGAACCGCAGGTTCGTCAGTCAGCAAAAGTACAGTTTGGCGACTATCAGGCTAATGGCGTGATGGCAGTGGCTAAAAAACTGGGTATGCCGCCGCGACAGCTCGCTGAGCAGGTACTGACGCATCTGGATCTCGCCGGCATTGCCAGCAAAACCGAAATCGCCGGCCCGGGCTTTATCAACATCTTCCTTGAGCCTGCCTTCCTGGCAAGCCACGTTGACGCGGCGCTGAAATCCGATCGTCTGGGTGTTTCCCAACCGGAAGCGCAGACCGTCGTGATCGACTACTCTGCCCCGAACGTGGCGAAAGAGATGCACGTTGGCCACCTGCGCTCCACCATCATCGGTGATGCCGCGGTGCGTACGCTCGAGTTCCTCGGTCACAAGGTGATCCGCGCGAACCACGTGGGCGACTGGGGTACCCAGTTCGGGATGCTGATTGCTTACCTGGAAAAACAGCAGCAGGAAAATGCGGGCGAAATGGCGCTGGCGGACCTGGAAGGGTTTTATCGCGAAGCCAAAAAGCACTATGACGAAGATGAAGCCTTTGCCGAGCGCGCGCGCAGCTACGTGGTAAAACTGCAGGGCGGCGATCAATACTTCCTCGAGATGTGGCGCAAGCTGGTTGACATCACCATGTCGCAGAACCAGCTTACCTATAACCGTCTGAACGTCACCCTGACCCGTGACGACGTGATGGGTGAAAGCCTGTATAACCCAATGCTGCCCGGCATTGTGGCGGACCTGAAAGCGAAAAACCTGGCGGTTGAGAGCGAAGGCGCAACGGTGGTGTTCCTTGATGAGTACAAAAACAAGGAAGGCGAACCGATGGGCGTGATCATCCAGAAAAAGGATGGCGGCTACCTCTACACCACGACCGATATCGCCTGTGCGAAATACCGTTATGAAACGCTGCACGCCGACCGCGTGCTGTACTACATCGACTCCCGTCAGCACCAGCACCTGATGCAGGCGTGGACCATCGTGCGTAAAGCCGGGTACGTACCGGACAGCGTTCCGCTGGAACACCACATGTTCGGCATGATGCTGGGTAAAGACGGCAAGCCGTTCAAAACCCGCGCGGGCGGGACCGTGAAGCTCTCCGACCTGCTGGACGAAGCGCTGGAACGCGCCCGTCGTCTGGTGGCTGAGAAGAATCCGGACATGCCGGCCGACGAGCTGGAAAAACTGGCGAACGCCGTAGGTATCGGCGCGGTGAAATACGCGGACCTGTCCAAGAACCGTACCACCGACTACATCTTCGACTGGGATAACATGCTGGCGTTTGAAGGCAACACCGCGCCATACATGCAGTACGCTTACACCCGCGTGCTGTCGGTCTTCCGCAAAGCCAATATCGACGAAAGCGTGCTGGCGAATGCCACCGTGACCATCACGGAAGATCGTGAAGCGCAGCTGGCGGCGCGTCTGCTGCAGTTCGAAGAGACGCTGACCGTGGTCGCGCGTGACGGCACGCCGCACGTGATGTGTGCTTACCTGTACGATCTGGCGGGTCTGTTCTCCGGCTTCTACGAACACTGCCCTATTCTCTCTGCGGAGAATGAATCGGTCCGCAACAGCCGCCTGAAGCTGGCGCAGCTGACGGCGAAGACCCTGAAGCTGGGTCTGGATACTCTGGGTATCGAAACCGTAGAACGTATGTAATACCAAAAACCCGGCAATCGCCGGGTTTTGTTTTTTTGCAGTCCTGTCAATTCAACCGTCAGCGGTAGTTCACGATGACAGAATTACTCTGCACCTTCAGCGCCGGGATTAAACGTCCCCCGCCCGGCACTTCCCAGATGAAACGCAAAGGTTCAATAGCCGGCACGCCGTTGAACGCCTGCGTTGTTCCATTTTCGCCGTCGATTTCGGTACAGCGCGTCTGAGAGCAGAGGCGCACCCGCAGGCCCGCTGGCGTTGGGCCAATCAGCCGGTAGTTCCAGACCACCAGACCCATCAGACCGGAAACCTCTTCAGCAGGCGCCAGCGGGTTAGATGACATGGCAACACCGCGGTTGCTGAGGGTCACCCCTATGCTGCTCGCCTGCCAGGTGCCTCCCCCGGCAGCCTGCGCCGCCAGCGGGAAGAACAGCAGCCAAAGCCATTTACGCATTATTTTCCTCCAATCGTCGCGGTCATGCGGATATGACGGTTATCCGACAGCTCCAGATTCGACAGCACGACCAGCTGGCTCAGGCTGCGGCGCAGGAAGCGGGACAGCAGCGGACGCAGCGCGTGGTTCACCAGCAGCACCGGCGGCGCGCCGAGCATCTCCTGACGCGCCAGCGCCTCCTGGGTTTGCGCCAGCAGGCGATCCGCCAGGCCCGGCTCCAGGCCACCACCGCCCTGCAGAGCCTGCAGCAGCAGACGCTCAAGCGGCGTATCGAGGCCGATCACCTGCACCTCCCCGGTTCCCGGGAACCACTGCTGGGTAATGGCGCGTCCCAGCGCCACGCGCACCACCGCCGTCAGCTCGTGAGGATCGCTCTGGATTGGCGCGTGCTCTGCCAGCGTTTCCAGAATGGTGCGCATATCGCGAATTGGCACCTTCTCGTCGAGCAGGTTTTGCAGCACCTTATGCAGCGTGGTTAAGGTCAGCACGCCCGGAACCAGATCTTCCGTCAGCTTCGGCATCTCCTGCGTGACGCGGTCGAGCAGCTGCTGCGCTTCCTGACGGCCAAACAGCTCGGCCGAGAATTGCCCAATCAGGTGGTTAAGGTGGGTTGCCACCACGGTACTGGCTTCAACAACCGTGTAACCCTGGATCTGCGCCTGCTCTTTCAGCGCGCTTTCAATCCAGATCGCGGCCAGACCAAAGGCCGGATCGATGGTTTGCTCGCCCGGCAGCGTGCCTGCGGCGGTGCCGGGGTTAATCGCCAGCCAGCGGCCCGGATAGGCATCACCGCTGCCAATTTCAACGCCTTTCATCAGGATGCGATAGCGCGCGGGCGGCAGGTCCATATTGTCGCGGATGTGAACCACCGGCGGCAGGAAGCCCATGTCCTGGGCGAATTTTTTACGGATACTGCGGATACGGCCGAGCAGCTCGCCGTCCTGCTGGAAATCGACCATCGGGATCAGGCGATACCCGACTTCCATTCCCAGAGAATCCTCCAGCTGAACGTCGTTCCAGGTCGCTTCGACGGCCTGATTATTCTCCGGCATTTTGACCGGAACAGGTTCCGCTGCCGGTTTGGTTTCACGGCCACGCATCCACCAGGCAAGGCCCAGCAGCGCCGCCGTAAACAGCAGGAAGACGAGGTTTGGCATACCCGGCACCAGGCCGAGCAACCCGAGCACCGCCGCGGCCAGCAGCATCACGCGCGGGTTACTGAACAGCTGGCCCACCATCTGCTCGCCAACGTCCTGATCGGTGCTCACGCGGGTCACGATGACACCCGCCGCAGTGGAGATCACCAGCGCCGGGATCTGCGCGACCAGACCGTCACCGATGGTCAGCAGCGTGTAGCTTTCCGCCGCGTGGCCCATGTCCATCCCGTGCTGCAATACGCCCACCAGCAGGCCGCCGACCACGTTAATCACCATGATCAGAATGCCCGCGATGGCGTCACCGCGCACAAACTTACTCGCACCGTCCATGGAGCCGTAGAAGTCCGCTTCCTGCGTCACTTCCGCACGGCGCTTTTTGGCTTCATCTTCGGCGATTAGCCCGGCGTTCAGGTCGGCGTCGATCGCCATCTGCTTGCCCGGCATTCCGTCCAGCACAAATCGCGCGCCCACTTCCGCAATACGCCCTGCACCTTTGGTGATAACCATAAAGTTGATGATCACGAGGATGACGAACACCACGATCCCGATAGCGAAATTTCCGCCTACCAGGAAGTGGCCGAACGCTTCCACCACTTTACCCGCCGCTGCCGCCCCGGTGTGGCCTTCCATCAGGATGATACGCGTGGACGCCACGTTCAGCGCCAGTCGCAGCAGGGTGGTAAACAGCAGAATGGTCGGGAACGCGGCGAACTCCAGGGTACGCTGGGTGAACATCGCCACCAGCAGCACCATAATGGACAGCGCGATATTGAAAGTGAAAAGCAGGTCGAGGATGAACGCCGGGAGCGGCAGTACCATCATCGACAGAATTAGCAGGATCAGAATCGGCCCGGCCAGGATCTGCCATTGGGTCGATTTCAGGTTGCCGGGCAGGCGCAACATTGCCACCAGATTAGCCATCAGTGTCCTTCTCGTTCATAAAATCCAGCGCGGCAGGCACCGGAAGGTTCTCAGGTTTCACAGGCCGTTGACCGCCGGCCAGACGCCAGCGCTTCAACTGCCATACCCAGGCCAGCACTTCCGCCACGGCGGCGTAAAGTTGTCCCGGGATCTGTTGTCCAATATCCGCATGGCGGTACAGGGCACGCGCCAGCGGAGGGGCTTCGAGGATCGGCACGCGGTGTTCGGTGCCAATTTCACGGATACGCAGCGCGATCAGTCCCGCCCCTTTCGCCACCACTTTCGGCGCGCTCATTTTGTTTTCGTCATAGCGCAGCGCAACGGAATAGTGTGTCGGGTTGGTAACGATGACGTCGGCCTTTGGCACATCGTCCATCATGCGGCGACGGGCGGCGGCACGTTGCATCTGGCGGATGCGCCCCTTCACGTGCGGGTCACCTTCCATCTGCTTATATTCGTCACGGATATCCTGACGCGACATCCGCAGCTTCTTGAAGTGGGTATAGAGCTGGAAGATCACGTCAAAACCCACCATCGGGATAATGCTGAGCACCACCAGCAGCGCGCAGAGCCCGACCAGATTCAGCGCGTTGCTCATCGCGGTGAGCGGCGATTCGCTGATAAGACGCATCATTTCCGGCCAGTGGTACCAGAGGTAAAACCCCGCGGAGCTGCCCATCAGCACCGATTTGAGAATGGCTTTGAGCAGCTCGGCCCCGGTCTGGGCAGAGAACATTTTCGCAATACCCGGCAGCGGGTTGAGTTTGGAAAATTTCGGCTGCAGCGATTTGGCGCTGAAGACCAGACCGCCGAGCATCACCGGCGAGACCAGCGCGACCAGCACAACCCCGGTAATGAGGGGCAGCAGCGCAACCATGGCCCCTTTAATCAGCTGAATAATCTGGCTGAGGATCAGATTCGGATCGTTGACCATACTGTGGTCAAAACGGAGGCCGGTTGAGAGCATGCCCGCCAGCTTGCGGGCGAGCGACTCCCCGCCCCACCAGATAATGCACACCCCTACGATAAGGATCAGCAGGGAGGTCAATTCTCGGGATCGGGGGATTTGCCCTTCCTCACGCGCCTTTTCTAGTCGGTGGGGTGTGGGGGCTTCCGTTTTGTCGTCGTTCTCTTCTGCCACTGTGCACGCTCAGCCCATTACGTCACGGGTATCATGCCAGCGCAGCGGAAATCCAATGGCGGGAAAAGCCCGTTTATTCGGGCTCTTTTCGGTGATTTTGTCGCAAACCGCCTCAGGCGGCGTTAACCCCCTGAAGCGGAATGGACCATCAGAAGCCGAGGCTGTCCAGCAGGTCGTCCACCTGATCCTGGCTTGCCACCACGCCCGCCTTGCTGGCGTCGAGCTGTGGACCATTGAGCAGGCTTTCGTTCTCGCGTTTTGGACGGGCTGCCGGTTCCGGGATGTTCTCCAGCAGCACCATCAGCAGCTGGCGCTCAATCTCCTGGATCACATCCATCATGCGCTTAATCACCTGACCGGTCAGGTCCTGGAAATCCTGCGCCATCATGATGTCCAGCAGCTGGGCGTTGGTGAAGCTGGTGTGGCCGGGCACATCCCCCAGGAACTGACGGGTGTCGGTCACCAGTTCGCGGGCATCCGCCAGCTCGATTGGGTTCTCAAACCACTCGTCCCAGCGTTTGGTCAGCGCTTTCGCACCCTTTTCCATCGCATCCTGGTGCGGTTGTGACGCTTCAACGCTGTTCAGCGCACGTTCCGCGGCCTGAGCGGTCATCTGCACGACGTAGTCCAGGCGATCGCGTGCATCAGGAATCGCTTCCGCCGCTTCGGCAATTGCCTGATCCAGACCCAGCTCACGCAGGCTGTCACGCAACATGCGCGTCAGGCTGCCGATGCGGACGATAATGTCGCTCGGCGAGTGTTCTTCAACGGGTTTCATAGCAGGTTGCATCATAACCAACACCTCACATGCCGAGTTTCTCGAAGATCTTACCGAGCTTCTCTTCCAGGGTCGCCGCCGTGAATGGCTTCACCACGTAGCCGCTTGCGCCCGCCTGTGCAGCGGCAATGATGTTCTCTTTTTTCGCTTCTGCCGTGACCATCAGCACCGGCATGGACGCCATTCCCGCATCAGCACGAATGGTTTTCAGCAGTTCCAGACCGTCCATGTTTGGCATGTTCCAGTCGGAGATAACAAAACCAAACCCGCCCGCCTGCAGCTTGTTCAGCGCATCCACGCCGTCTTCTGCTTCTTCAACGTTGTTGAAGCCCAGCTCTTTCAGCAGGTTGCGCACAATGCGACGCATGGTGGAAAAGTCATCCACAACCAAAAACTTAAGCTCTTTATCCGCCATAAAATAATACTCCTGAGTCAAATACGTATTGCCTGTCCGGCACTGATTTTCGCCAGCATCTGCTGGCTTACCTGGCTAAGATCGACCACTTCGCTCACGCCACCCATATTGATGGCCTCGCGCGGCATGCCGAACACCACACAACTTGCTTCATTCTGCGCAATCGTCCAGGCGCCAGCCTGGTGCATTGCAAGCATTCCGGCGGCCCCGTCGTTGCCCATCCCCGTCAGGATCACCCCAACGGCGTTGCGCCCCGCATGTTTCGCCACCGAATGAAACAGCACATCCACCGACGGACGGTGCCGGTTGACCGGCGGTCCGTCATGAATTTTGATTTGATAGTTAGCGCCGCTGCGCGCCAGTTCCATATGCTTGTCGCCAGGGGCGATATAGGCATGTCCCGGCAGCACGCGCTCGCCGTCTTCCGCCTCTTTCACGCTGATCTGGCACAGCTTGTTCAGGCGTTCGGCGAACGAACGGGTAAAGCCTGGCGGCATATGCTGCGTGATCAGAATACCCGGACTTGAGAGCGGCAATGGCTGGAGTACATGACGAATTGCCTCTGTTCCTCCGGTTGACGCGCCAATGACCAGCAGTTTTTCCGAACTGAGTAAGGGACCGGCCTTCAGGGTCGCAGGCGCGGCCATCGGCGTGTGGGCGGCAAGCTTCGCCCGCGACGCGGTGCGGATCTTCTCGGCGATCATCTCGCTGTACGCCAGCATCCCCTCGCGAATGCCGAGCTGCGGCTTGGTGACAAAATCCACCGCTCCCAGCTCCAGCGCGCGCAGGGTGATTTCCGATCCTTTCCCGGTCAGGGAGGAAACCATCACCACCGGCATGGGCCGCAGCCGCATTAATTTTTCGAGGAAATCTATGCCATCCATGCGCGGCATCTCGACATCCAGCGTTAGCACGTCGGGGTTATATTTTTTAATTAAATCCCGCGCTACCAGCGGATCGGGGGCGGTTGCCACCATCTCCATGTCGCTGTGGCTATTGATAATTTCAGTCATGATCTGACGCATCAGCGCTGAATCATCGACGGACAATACCCTGATTTTACTCATGCTTTTTCCTTACTCAGCGCATATACCGTTTGCCCACGCAGGCTAAACTCACGCACGAGGTTGCTGAAGTTTTCCGAGTGCCCGGCAAACAGTAAACCGTCAGGCTTGAGCAACGGAACAAACCGACGCAAAATGTCCTGTTGCGTCGTTTTATCAAAATAGATCATGACGTTACGGCAAAAAATGGCGTCGAACGGCCCCGGCACGTTGTACTGCTTATCCAGCAGGTTAACGGGCGCGAATTCGACGCAGTTCGCCAGCTCCTGGCGTACGCGTACCAGGCCTTCATGCGGGCCCGTGCCGCGCATGAAATAACGCTGCAGCTGCTGCGGCGACAGCGTTTTCAGTTCATCCTGGCGATAAACGCCGTTACGCGCCTTCTCCAGCACTTCGGTATCGATATCGCTGGCGTAGACCTTCCAGCGTCCCGGCGCCATCCCCAGCGTATCGGCAAGGGTGATCGCCAGCGAGTACGGCTCTTCACCCGTCGAGGCGGCCGCACTCCAGACGCGATACTCCCCGGTGCGCCGGCGCGCATGCTCGGCCAGGACCGGGAAGTGGTGGGCCTCCCGGAAAAATGCCGTCAGGTTGGTGGTTAACGAGTTAATAAAAGCCTGCCACTCGGCGCTGTTCTGGTTCGCCTCGAGCATGCTCAGATAGCGACCAAAATCATCCAGCCCCAGCGTACGCAAGCGCCGCACCAGACGGTTGTAGACCATGTCCCGCTTATGATCCGCAAGCACGATCCCCGCACGCTGGTAGATTAACTGACATATCCGACGAAAATGCGCGTCGGACAGCGCGAGGCGCTGTGTCATCTGCAACAATAATGACGTTTGCCCAGGGGGCATTGGTGATGTCATAGCGCCTTCTTAATTACATTCAGGATACAACTGGCACGGCCTGCGACCGCCCGACTTCTGTTACTGCTTCAACGTGCTCTTTCACATTAAATACCGCGACCAGCCCGGTCAGACGATCCGCCTGGCTGGCCAGCTGATCGGTTGCCGCTGCCGCTTCCTCAACTAACGAGGCGTTCTGTTGCGTCACCTGATCCATCTGGGTGACCGCCTGAGCAACCTGCTCAATCCCGCGACGCTGTTCATCCGACGCCGAGGCAATCTCGCCCATGATGTCGTTCACCCGCGTCACGGAGGTGACGATTTCGTGCATGGTTTGTGCCGCCGTATCCACCAGGGCAGAGCCTTGCTGAACCCGTGACACCGATTCTTCAATCAGCACCTTAATTTCTTTCGCCGCGTTGGCGCTGCGGCTCGCCAGGTTACGCACCTCACCCGCTACCACCGCAAACCCGCGCCCCTGCTCCCCGGCACGCGCCGCTTCAACGGCAGCATTCAGCGCCAGTATGTTGGTCTGGAACGCGATACCGTCAATCACGCTGATGATGTCACCAATTTTCTGTGAACTGGTGGCGATCTCCTGCATGGTGCTGGCGACATGGGACGCCTGGTCGCCGCCCTTCTTCGCCGTCATCGCCGCCTGTTTTGACAGGTCAGATGCCTGACGCGCGTTATCGGCGTTCTGGCTAACCGTCGCGGTCAGCTGCTCCATGCTGGCTGCCGTCTGCGCCAGCGAGGCCGCCTGCTGCTCGGTGCGGGATGAGAGATCGTTGTTACCCGCCGCAATCTCTGAGATCCCGGCGTGCATGGCATAACTGCCCTGACGCACGTCGGATACCGTTTCCCTCAGCGATCCCTGCATCGCCTTCAGGCTGGCAAAAATTGCCGAAATTTCGTTTTTGCCGAACACCGCCACCGGACGCGCCAGGTCGCCTTTCGCAATGCTGTCGAAGTGGCTGCTGATAATCGCCAGCGGCTGCACAATCATTTTGCGTGACCAGAGCAGCGCGGCGCCGGTCAGCAAGCCCGCCTGAATCACCATCACGCCGAAGATGACGCCCGACATGTGATAGCTGGTGCGGCTTGCTTCACCGGCGCGCAGAACAGACTGATTGATATCCTGCTGCCATGCGTCAAAGCTGCCGTCAAACGCCGCCTGCGAGGCCTGAACCGGCGCGGTCATAAAGTCCGACAGCTGGTTGTTCTCAAGCCACGTCGCCTGATGGTCGAGATCGCTGTACCACTGTTCAAAATGGGTATTCATGGCGGCCTTCAGCGCTTTCTCTTTCTCGCTGCCGGTGGCCTGTGCCGCAAAGGCCTTAAACTGTGCGTCAGCCTGTTTCAGGCTGTCGCGCGCGGTGGCCATCAGCGCCTTAATGTCATCCGGCGGATAACTTAGCGCGGTTAAGGTTCCCGCCTTGTTCAGCGCAGTGCTTGCCTGCAACAGCACGGCACGGGTTTGTGCCAGTGCGGAGCGCTGCTGATTACTCGCCTCAACGTCCTGCAAATTCTGATAGCCATCGCGAAACGCCCAAAAAGACAACCCGTTACTGCCAACCTGCAACACACCGCAAAGGATCAGAATCAAAAACAGTGTGGTCGAGATACGAATACGATTTAACATCCACGCTCCCATCAAGCGGCAAGCAGCCGCGGTTTAATTGTCAGTCAAAATGTTTCCCAGTTTTCATCTTGTCCGGTCGTCGCGGTACGCGTACGGTTGGCAGCCGGTTCAGCGGCTGGCGCACGGTACGTCGCCTGCGGGGTGACCGTGTTTCCAGCGAGTGAAGCGAGACGAAACGCCGAGACGGCCATCTTCAGACGGCTCGCCTGGTCTTCCAGGGCAGCGGCCGCCGCAGCGGACTCCTGCACCAGGGCGGCGTTTTGCTGTGTCACGCGATCCATTTCCGATACCGCCAGGGCAACCTGGTCGATACCACGACTCTGCTCATCAGACGCAGAGGCGATTTCACCCATGATGTCCGTCACGCGGGTGACGGCATTCACGATGTCATTCATGGTCTCCCCGGCGCTTTCCACCAGCACGGAGCCGGTATCGACGCGGGAGACGGAATCTTCAATCAGCGATTTGATCTCTTTTGCCGCATTGGCGCTGCGGCTGGCCAGGTTGCGCACTTCCCCGGCCACCACGGCAAACCCGCGTCCCTGTTCGCCCGCGCGCGCCGCTTCCACGGCGGCGTTCAGCGCCAGAATGTTGGTCTGGAAGGCAATGCCGTCGATAACGCTGATGATGTCGGCGATTTTCTTCGAGCTCTCGGCGATGTCGT
Organism: Enterobacter cloacae complex sp. IR5422; assembly: GCF_049238165.1. NCBI lineage: Bacteria > Pseudomonadati > Pseudomonadota > Gammaproteobacteria > Enterobacterales > Enterobacteriaceae > Enterobacter > Enterobacter cloacae complex sp. IR5422. The sequence goes on from NZ_JBMKHT010000004.1 coordinate 141,818, forward strand.
GCATGGTTTTCACCACGCCATCCACCACGCGGCCGCCGCGCTGCGCCGTCTCGGAGGCGCTTTCCGCCAGCTGAGACGCCTGGCGGGCGTTATCGGCGTTCTGCTTCACGGTCGCGGTGAGCTGCTCCATGCTGGCCGCCGTCTCTTCCAGGGCGGACGCCTGCTGTTCAGTGCGCGATGAGAGGTCGTTATTGCCCATCGCAATTTCGCTGGTGCCGGTATAGATGGCATCCGTGCCGCTACGCACGTTGGCGACGGTATCGATAAGCGAACGCTGCATATGGTCAACGCTGTTTGCCAGCTCGGTGATCTCATTGCGCCCGGACACGGTCAGCGTTTTGGTCAGGTCACCGCCGGCAATGTCACGAATATGGGCGATGACGCGACCGAGAGGGTTCAGCAGGATATGGCGAATGCCGTACCAGACCGCGATCAGCACAATGACCAGCGCCAGCGCCAGCACCGCCATCTGCCATTTCGCAAAGCGGTAGTCATTCTGGCTTTCAGCAAACGCGGAGTGATACAGATCGCCACTGACCTTTGCATATTCCCCCAGCGCCGCGCCGAGGGCGTTTTGCATCCCCTGCGTCGGCTGCGCGAAATAGGCGTCCATGTTGCCGCTCTCCAGGAACTGAATCAGCTCTGCCAGACCGGCATGGTAGGCGTTGTATTTTTCGTCGATATTCTGGCTCACCTGCTCCATCGCAGGCTGCGGGGTGATTTTCTTAAAGGCCTCGTAATGCTTTGCGGCATCCGCAAGTGTCGCCCGGGCATTTTTCAGCAGATCGGTTTTCGCGCTGCTCTGCTGATTGTTGGGATCCATCATCATGCGCGCGGACGAGCGGCTCAGGTTGATACGCGTTTGCAGCATCAGATCCCACGTTGAGGTGAGTTCACTCTGCTGCAGGCGGAGATCGTTCGAGGCCGCAAAGCTGTCCTGGTTCTGTTTTAATGACGAGAAAAAAAGCCCGCCGGAGATAAGCTGAAGTAGTGCGAAAATGACCAGCACCATCATAAGCATTGTGACAACGCGGATACGGTTCAACATACAACACCTTCTCATAGATTTATTAACGGTGTTATCGGCACAGCCAACAGGAACTTTACATTTGAGAAAGGGAAAAGCGCGGGGTTAGAAAGCCACGTCGACAATCAGCGTATCGGTGTAGGTTCCGGCGGGTGGCGTGGCCTGATTAGTTAGCACTTTCGCGGTGTAGTTGTAGGTACGCAGTAAACCGTCAGCACTGACCTGCGACGACGTCGCGCTGGTCCAGCGTTCGCTGCCGCTGCCGCCCCAGCGGTTACCCGTGGCTTCTTTATAGATGTCATAACTGAGGTAGTTACTGCCGCTTACCATCCGGCGCACGTTATTCAGCGCGTTAGCACCGTTGTTAATGCCGATGGTATACGTACTGCCTTTGGTACAGGTGACGGCAATCGCCTGTGAGACGGTGGGGAAACTTTGTACCAGCGGCGCGCTGTTGAAGTTGACGTCCGGCGTGGTCATGGCGCTGCAATCGTTGGTAACAGTCATGTTCAGTAGAATGGTGGTCGTCGCGGTGCCCGCCTGATTGATTGTGCAAATGCCGAGCGCGCCCACGGAGCACACGCTGTAGTTAACGCTGAAGGTTAACTGAACCTGATATGGCCCGGCAGTGACGTTTTGTCCGGCGACGGTGCGAAAATAGATCGGAATGTTGTACTGCTTTGACCCCAGCAGCCCCAGCAAGGTATTCCCACTCCAGGTATACGATTTACTTATCTGTACCTCGCTGCTGCTCGCGCAGCCCGAGAGTCCGCACAGCCGGGTGGGGATCACGTCCGTGATGGTCGCATCATCTGTCCGTTTCATGGTGGCCCGGCTGCTGCCCGAAACCGATGCCGCGGTGTAGGTCAGCGTCACCGAGTCGTTGGTCAGCAGATTCAGTATGGCATCACAGGACACCACCAGCGTGCCGGTGGTTTCCACCTCGCCTGTTCCGCTGAGCGCGAAGGAGGTGACGCTGCCAAATGAGGCATTGACCGTACTGACGGTACACGCCGCCCAGCCGCCGCCGGAGAACAGCAGCAGCATCAACAGCAGCAGGCGCGTCATGGCGCCTCCCGACACACCAGCGGACCGTAGGTTTGCAGCTTGTGCTCCGGGTTGGCTCCCACGGTCAGGGTGACCTTGCAGCGTTTTCCGTCAGGCGCGATCACCTCCAGCGGATTCACATCGCTAAGGTTTTCCAGCCAGGCAATACCGTCATACCCCACCACCGCATTGCTGCGCGAGGCACGCCGGACCTGGCTTCCCACCGGCAGCGCCTGGCCGCGCGCATCGTGGAGGATGACGCTTGCCACTCTCTCCTGCTCCATCGGGAAATCGACCAGATAGCCGCTGTGACGCCGAATCGCAATTCGCCGCTCGGTCTCTTTCAGCCGGGTGTCCGCCGGCAGGTTCAGGGTATCAATGCGGTAGCTTGCCGGGTAATACGCCGACACCCCGCTGACCAGCAGGTAACCGTTGTTATTCGTTTTGCCAACGGGCTGGTTCTCATAGCTGACGGGCACGTCCGGATGACCGTCGGTACTGATGACCACAAACGCATCGTTGATCTTATTCGCCGCGAACAGCTCGCCGTCCATCAGAACAATCGCGCCCATCGCCTCGCCCCACCAGGTCATCATGTCCCTTTCGCCGTAGCCGCCGCCCTGCAGTTCAATATTGTTATTACGCCAGCCCAGCGTGCCCTGCTGATAGTCACTGGATTTTGACTGGTTGGCCCAGGCCATGTTCCAGCTAAAGCCGCCGTCAGACGGCATGGAATGGTTGTAGTTAATGCGCTGGGTATTGCCCGCATCCGGGGTGTTTTCGACGGTGAACGCGGCGCTGTCGCGTGCCCCCAGCGGCACCTGCAGCGACAGCGCGACCGTCCAGTCTCCCCGCTGCTGGTCCCGGCTCCCGGCGAGGTAAATACTGCTCGCGCCCCACAAATTACGGCTCCATGAGAGATTAAGCAGCTCGGTTTTTTGACTGTCAAAACTCTCCACGCCAATCCAGGCTGCGCCGATGTTGCCGTACTGTCCCAGGTTGAAGGTCAGAGAATACTGGTCCGTATTGCGGCTGAAGCTGGCGATGGGTTTATCGTTCTCGTCATACACCGTAGGCTGGTCGTACAGGGCCAGATTGCCAAAGCCGCGGTCCCGACGCGTGTGCTGGGTGGCCACGCTGAACTCGCTGGTGCTGTACTGGTAACCCCAGTTGATTTGCCCGCCCGCCTCCCCGCGCATGCGGCTTTGCGAGTAAGAGGTATTCACCACGCCAAACTGGCCGAGTTTAATCACCGTCCCAGCCCCGCCCAGCGCCAGTTCCTGCGCCCCTTCGGCATGACCCTCCAGCGTCAGCCAGTCCGTCACCCCGTAGCGATACGAACCGCTGCCTGCCGCCGGGCCGTAGTCAAAATTCTTGATACCGTAATTACGCCGCAGGCTGCCCAGCGTCACGGCGCCGTCGCTCAGCCCTTTTTTGAGCAGGTCGCTGGAGACGTAAAACGGCAGCGTGGTGCTGACCTGGCGCCCCAGTGCATCCGTCGTGACCAGTACCGCATCCCCGGCGCCGTTGATATAGGGCAGATTGGTCAGGGTGAAGGGGCCCGGCTGAAGCTGGGTTGAGCCGGACCGATAGCCGTTGATAAAGAGATCCACCGAGGTGGGTACCGCCGCTTCCCCCGCGAATTCGGGCAGCGGCCACGTCACCAGGTCAGGGCGCAGGGAGAAATCTCGCCCGACGCTGATCCCTCCCATCCGCACGCTGGAGCTCCAGCTCAGGGCATCGCTGATCACGTCCCCGACGCTCCAGCTCATTGCGTCATCCTCGTTAGTGAACAGCAGGGTCGTGTCATAGCGGACATACCCCTCCTGCTGACCGTCGTTACCGGTGAAATTTTCCCGGGCATAGCCGGTGGAGGAAAACGAGCCGTTCTCATTGAAATAGCGGAATTCATGCCAGAGGGACGCCTGTCCGCCGATATGCTCCGTGTGGTTGGTGTAGAGATCGTAATTGAGCAGCGCGCCGCGCCCGAAGTGCGGTTTGGCCTGCGCCGTTTGCGCGCCGAACGGCGTCACGCGGGATGCGACCCAGTCCCGGGGAACGGTCAGCAGCAGGCGCTGCCCGGCGCTGTCGTACTCCACCCGAACCTGAGAAAGCGATGAGAGATTCACCTCTCCGGCAGGAACATGTTCCGGGGGCAGCCCCGCGCGCAGCAGGTCAGCGCTTGAGATAAAGAAAGCGCCTTTGCGCTGCGTCACGGGCACGACCAGACCGGTATCGTAGTGGTTGAGCACGAGGGCAAGCTGGAAGACCGCTTCATCATGTATCGCCTGTGCCTGGGGCGGCGGCGGAAGGCTGTCATCGCCGGGCTCAGCCCAGGTCGCGGAACTGACGCAAAGCAGTATCATCATCGCCGGCTTCAGTTGACGGGCGTCGACTGCCATTGTGCGTCCCTGGCATTAATCTGCGCGCTCATCCGCTCTGGCTGACGAACGCCCGCGGGTACCGGCCAGCTGCGGGTGCTGCCGGGAAGTACGTAACCCAGCAATCCCTCCGCGACCGTGCGTTTCTGCCCTCCCTGCTCCAGCGCCACCTGGCTCAGCCTGACATGGACATCCCCCCGATTCCGAACCTCCAGTACCGGCTGCCCATCCGCTCGCGTCACCCGCCAGCTCAGGTTCCGGGTCTCCACCAGCGCGTGATGCGCCCCCTCTTTTATTGTCGGGATCCCCTGGCCATACACAAACAGCGGAATGGAGTAACGCATCTGCAACTTGAGGCCGATGGCGGGTTCTGCTTTGGCATCAGGCTGAGGAATTTCATCCACGATAATGCGGTAGGCCTGTTCGACGCCTGCGGGAACGGGGGCCTGCTTAATAAGACGGATAAGCTGCTTGCTGCCTGTGCCAATCGTGACGATGGGCGGGCTGGCGACCACATCCTGCTGCGCGGCGTAGCGTTCGTGTCCGTCCTCCTGCTTCCAGCGCACAATACGCACCTGCATCGTGGTGGCGCTGTTTCCCTGGTTCTGGATCCACAACTCCGTGGCGTTGGCGTCTGCCGCAAGCCACGGGTCGATAGGCCAGAGCAGAATGGTGGCTGCCGCCTGCGCCTGACCGGTTGCCACAGCCATTCCCAACGCGCCCGCCAGACAAACAGGTCTGAAAACTGGCTTCATCAACACTCTCCCTTTATTACCATGACAAGGTCACGGTGAGCTGATCGGAATACGTTCCTGCCGGGCTAAATCCGGTCAGTAGCGCCACGCCAAAAAGCGGCAGCGCGATGTTATTGCTGTTGCTATAGGTCACCGGTATCGCCTGGTTGACGCCAATTTCGCTGTTCGCTGCCAGCGAGCTGCTGCTGTAAAGCCGGTATCCCACCACGTCGGCGCCGTTCGAGCGCTTCATGCGGCGAACGGTTGAATAATTCTGTCCGCCATTAATGCTCATGCTCAGCGCCACGCCCGGCGTGCAGGCGATAGACAACGCCCCGTTTGGCACAAAGCTGGTGCTGACCGGCGCGCTCTCGACGCCGTTATGGGTGCCAAAATCCAGCGTCCCGAGCACCCCTCCGCTGCCGGTGGCCACCGCGCATCCCGGAACAATCGTCGCGCTGACCTTAAAGGACTGTGATGTCACCGCCTCCGCCGCGGGCGCCATCAGCAATCCGACGATCAGCGCGAAAAAAGGCTGCACGTGTCCCTCTGCGCATATGCGCAGACCAGTAAGAGTTGCCTTCATGGCGGTGCAGGACTAATAGGTGACGCTGACGTTAATCGTGTCGGTGTAGGTGCCCGGGACGACCGTCACGCTGTTACCGCCGCCGGTAATACGTCCGTAGAGGGTGTAACTGTCCACCCCTCCGGCCGTAGAGGCGATCGGCAACGCGGTGTTATTGGCAATCACGCTGTTAAACCCGCTGTCGCTGTACAGGCTGTATGCCACGCCCTGTGCCGCGTTGGCGGTGTTAACCAGATAGCGCGCAGGGGTTCCCGGGGTGCCGACAACGGTGCCGGGTGCGGTGGAGTTGGTGTTGCCGGTGATCGCCACCGTATAGCTGGCGGTCGTACATTGAATAGTGAAGGTGTTTCCGCCGCTGGCGCCGGTGAGCTGCGTGGTCAGAGTGGAAAACGTTGCGGGATGGGTGCCGAAATCCAGTGTCCCGAAGTTAATGCCGTTTTGCGTGGGCGATCCATTTATCAGACAACCGTTCGTGAGCGTCAGCGTCGCGCCGATGGTGCCGCTACTGGTGACGGCCAGCGCCTGATGGACCGTTGTCGCAGTCAGTAAGGTGCCTGCGCAGATCAAAAGGAGTTTTCTTTTCATTTACCACCCTCCAGAAGACGTCTCCGTTCCCTTGCCACGTTTTATTTTTGTCGTTCAAGATGTTAGCCCCGCTTAATGTTCCTCTGAGGGGGGTTATTGAGAATTTAGTTTACGGATATCGCTTCGACCACCTGCCCCATAACGCATAAGCACTTTGTCTTATTGACTTCTTATTGCCTTAAATAACAGAGAGTTAAATTATTTTTTTCAGCATTTTCATGCTATCAGGAGAGAATATATCCATTAAAGTGTGATGCAGATCACAATATATCGTCAGGGCAATAACAACAAAATTAATAAAACTTAAAAAGGAGTTGTATCCCCCTACGCTTTGCGTCAATTTATGTGCCGAATAATTTCCCGCGTCGCAATAAAAAATTTATATGTATCGGTGCGGGCTACATCTGAAGCGCATAGAGGGTCTTTTTTCGTGGCAAGTGCAAACAAACTCACACTCTTCATCGTGATATTCATGCTGGCGGGTATTCTTTCAGGGGCAGCAATTCATGAATATGCATCTGTGGATGCCATCAAAGCCTGGTCGGATAATATTACCCTTCTGACCGATATTTTCCTGCGACTGATCAAAATGGTCATTGCGCCGCTGGTCTTCAGTACGCTCACCGTCGGCATTATGAAGCTGGGCGAAACCTCCACCATTGGCCGCGTGGGCGGCAAAGCGATGGTATGGTTTATCAGCTCATCCGTGCTCTCAATTCTGGTCGGCCTGTTTATCGTCACGCTGGAGCATCCGGGCAGCGGACTGAACCTGACCGTCCCGACCGAGGCGGTGGATACCGGATTAGCCGTTGGGGGGATGACGCTGAAAGCGTTCCTGTCTCACACCATTCCGACCAGCATCGCGGGGGCGATGTCGAACAATGAGATCCTGCAGATTGTGGTGTTCTCAATGTTCTTTGGCATTGGCGGCGCGTCGCTGGGGCAGAAGTTCAACGCCCCGCTGGTGGCCGCGCTGGACGTGGTTTCTCATATTATGCTGAAGGTCACAGGCTACGTAATGTACGTTGCGCCGCTGGCCATTTTCGCGGCAATCTCCTCCGTCATCGCCACGCAGGGCCTGGGCATTCTGTTGAACTATGCCTCCTTTATTGGCGGCTACTATGTTGCCATTCTTCTCACCTGCATGGTGCTGCTGGCCGTGGGTTACATGGTGCTGAAAAAAGAGGTGTTCCGCCTGGTCAGCATGCTGAAAGATCCGGTTCTGGTGGCGTTTACCACCAGCAGTTCTGAAGCGGCCTACCCTAAAACGCTGGAGCAGCTGGAGCGTTTTGGCTGCTCGCGCAACATCGCCTCTTTCGTGCTGCCGATTGGCTACTCCTTCAACCTGGTGGGGTCGATGGTGTACTGCTCTTTCGCCTCAATGTTTATCGCGCAGGCTTACAACATTCACCTGAGCTTCTCTGAAGTGACGGTGCTGATGCTGACCCTGATGCTGGCCTCAAAAGGGATTGCGGGCGTACCGCGCTCCTCGCTGGTGGTGCTGGCCGCGACGATCCCAAGCTTCAACATTCCGGTGGCCGGTATTCTGCTGCTTATGGGGATCGACCACTTCCTGGATATGGGCCGTTCCGCAATTAACGTTCTGGGTAATGGTATTGCGACCGCCATGCTGTCGCAGAATGAAGGCGCGCGGGACGCGGAAGCTGAAGCTGAACTGGTAAAGCAGGAAGCGTAATGGCATGAAAAAGCCGGGTGGCGGCTTCGCCTTACCCGGCCTACAAATGACTCGAACACGTAGGCCGGGTAAGCGTCAGCGCCACCCGGCTTTGTTTTTATGCCACGTGACTCGCCGCGATATCCAGCTGCGAAGACGGCCCCCGAGCATTAACGTATGGGTGGCCACGGAAGCTGAGCAGATGGAGCAGGATGTAAAAAAGCCGGGTGGCGGCTTCGCCTTACCCGGCCTACAAATGGCTCGAACACGTAGGCCGGGTAAGCGTCAGCGCCACCCGGCTTTGTTTTAGGCTACGTGACTCGCGGCGATATCCTGCAGTGAAGACGGCCCCGAGCATTAACGTATGGGTGGCCATGAAAGCTGAGCAGGTGGAGCAGGATGTAAAAAAGCCGGGTGGCGGCTTCGCCTTACCCGGCCTACAAATGGCTCGAACACGTAGGCCGGGTAAGCGTCAGCGCCACCCGGCTTTGTTTTAGGCTACGTGACTCGCGGCGATATCCAGCAGCGCCATCTCATCGCTGTTCAGCAGCTTCTCAATGTTCACCAGAATCAGCATACGCTCGCCGAGCGCGCCCAGACCGGTCAGGTATTCGGTCGACAGCGTGACCGCAAACTCTGGCGCAGGACGAATCTGATCAGAGGTCAGGGAAAGCACGTCAGACACGCCATCCACCACGATCCCCACCACGCGCTGCCCCAGATTCAGGACGATCACCACGGTGTTGTCGTTGTAGTCAACGTCGCCCTGGCTGAACTTCACGCGCAAATCCACGATGGGCACAATGACGCCACGCAGGTTGGTGACACCTTTAATAAACGCAGGCGTGTTAGCGATGCGGGTAACCTGGTCGTAACCACGGATTTCCTGCACTTTCAGGATATCGATGCCGTACTCTTCATCGCCTAAAGTGAATACCAGAAATTCCTGTCCTGATGGCTCGCCCGCCAGTTTCGTTACATTACTCATACCGGTCATGTTATTACCTTCTACTTAATCAGGCGGCTGTGTACGCCACACGTTGTTCACGATTTAATCCCTGAAGCGCCGACACGTCGACGATCAGCGCCACGCTACCATCACCCAGAATGGTGGCGGCAGAAATACCCGGCACTTTGCGGTAGTTGCTTTCGAGGTTCTTCACCACCACCTGGTGCTGACCGATCAGCTGATCGACCAGCAATGCGTAGCGGCGGCCCGCGCTTTGCAGGATCACCACGATACCCTGCGTAGCCTCTGTCTTCGCCCCGTCCACTTCGAACACTTTCCACAGTTCCACCAGCGGCAGGTACTCACCGCGAACCTCGAGCACGCGCTCCCCGCCCGCCAGCGGATGCAGATCTTCCTCACGCGGCTGGAGGGATTCCATCACGGCGTTCAGCGGGAGGATAAAGACTTCGTCCGCCACTTTGACTGACATGCCGTCAAGGATCGCCAGCGTCAGCGGCAGCAGGATGCGAATGGTCGTGCCGGAACCCTGTTTGGACTGGATCTCAACGTGGCCGCCCATCTCCTGGATGTTACGTTTCACCACGTCCATGCCCACGCCGCGCCCGGAGACGTCGGTCACCTGCTCTGCGGTAGAGAAGCCCGGTGCGAAGATCAGCATGCCCACTTCTTCGTCGGTCATGTTTTCATTGACCGCCATTCCCTGCGAAATCGCTTTTGCCAGGATGCGCTCGCGGTTCAGGCCTGCGCCGTCATCGGTCACTTCAATGCAGATGTTTCCGCCCTGATGTTCCGCAGACAGGATCAGATTCCCGACCGGGGATTTCCCGGCGGCAATGCGGTTTTCCGGCAGTTCGATACCGTGGTCGAGGCTGTTACGCACCAGGTGCGTTAACGGGTCAATGATGCGCTCGATCAGGCTCTTATCCAGTTCGGTTGAGCTGCCCATCAGGGTCAGTTCAATCTGCTTGTTCAGCTTGCTGGCGAGATCGCGAACCAGACGCGGGAAGCGGCTGAAGACATATTCCATCGGCATCATACGGATGGACATGACCGATTCCTGCAGATCGCGGGCGTTACGCTGCAGCTGGCCCATGCTGGTAATCAAATCCCCGTGGGTGACCGGGTCGAGTTCGTTTGAACGTTGCGCCAGCATCGACTGGGTGATCACCAGTTCGCCCACCAGGTTAATCAGCTGATCAACCTTCTCAACGGCGACACGGATGCTGGTTGACTCGCTGGAGCGCGCGGCAGGTTTTTCACCACGGCCCGGTGCAGCAGCCTCTTTTGGCACCGCCTTGAGCGCCGGAGCCGCAGGCGCCACAGCCGGTGCGGCAGCCTGAGCGACAACAGCCGCCTCTTCCACAGCCGCAGGAACGTCAACCGCGACCGTTTCGGTTTCGAAGGCGATTTGATCGGCTTCAATCACAAAGCACAGCACCGCCACGATATCGTCCTGGCCAATACCGTCATCAAGCGTCGCGGCCAGGCTGTCTTTGCCTTTAACCACGTTGCTTAATTTCGCCAGGTTACCCAGCTCTTCTTCCAGCAGGTTAACTTCATTCTCTTTCAGGCGAGACAGTACCACGCGCAGTTTGCCCGCCGGTGCGTCGGCAGGGGCAGACGCCTGCGCGGCAACCGTATCCACAACGCTCAGTTTTGCGGCAGGAACCACGGCTGCGGCAACCTCACCTTTGGCTTCCAGCGCGAGCTGGCGCAGCGCATTGCAGATGTATTCAAAGCTGGCGGCGTCAGGCTCTGCCGAACTTTTATAGGCGTCGAGCTGTTCCTGCATAATATCTTTGGTTTCCAAAAACAGGTTGATAATGTCGGTATTGAGCTGCATCTCACCGCGTCGTGCTTCATCAAGCAGGTTTTCCATTAAATGGGTCGTTTCCTGCAGGATGGTAAATCCAAACGTTCCGGCTCCGCCTTTAATGGAATGCGCCGCACGGAAGATGGCATTGAGCTGCTCGGAATCCGGTGCTTCGGGCACCAAATCGAGCAAGTGTTGCTCCATATCGGCCAACAATTCGTCGGCTTCATCAAAGAATGTCTGGTAAAAATCGCTAATATCCATGCTCACGCTATCACCTCGGATTGGCTGGTGGCGATGTTGGAACGGCAGCCGAAGGAACGGCCCCAGGCTGTTTTAAATCGTCCAGTGACTCATTCTGACTTTCGGCGTTTTCATGCAGGATGGCCTGCTCTGCCTGCTGGTTCAGCACTAAAAGACTGATACGACGGTTGATGGCATCATCCGGCCCGCGGTCGGAAACGCGCATGGTTGCGGCCATGCCGACTACGCGCAGTACCTTGCCATCATCAAGCCCACCTGCCACCAGCTCGCGGCGCGAGGCGTTGGCACGGTCGGCAGAAAGTTCCCAGTTGCTGTATCCCTTCTCCCCACTGGCGTACGGGAAATCATCCGTGTGGCCTGACAGGCTGATTCGGTTAGGAATGCCGTTCAGCACCGGTGCAATGGCACGCAGAATATCGCGCATGTACGGTTCGACTTCCGCACTCCCGGTTTTAAACATCGGGCGGTTCTGGCTGTCGATAATCTGGATACGCAGCCCTTCCTGCACCAGGTCAATCTTCAGATGCGGTCGCAGCGCGCGCAGCTTCGGATCCGCTTCAATCAGCTGATCGAGATCGCCACGCAGTTTTTTCAGGCGCGCCTGTTCCATCTTTCGTTTCAGCTCGTCGATGTTCGGCTCTTTTTTCACCTCACCCTTCTGCTGGGTGTAATCATCGCCGCCGCCCGGGATCGGGCTTTCGCTGTTAGAGATACGCGGCCCGCCGGCCACCGCCGTTGCCAGCGGCGTGCGGAAATATTCGGCAATCTGGATCAGTTCTTTTGGGCTGGAGATGGAGATCAGCCACATCACCAGAAAGAACGCCATCATTGCGGTCATAAAATCGGCGTACGCGATTTTCCACGAGCCGTGCGCGCCATGCCCACCGCCCTTGTGCTTGCGTTTTTTTACGATGACGATCGGATGGGACTGGTTTTTCATGCGTCCTCAGTTGTCGTCTGTTGGTTTGGGTTTTTCACCGCACGCACGTGTTCTTCAAGCTCGATAAACGACGGACGCTCGCTGGAGTAAAGCGTTTTACGGCCAAACTCAACCGCGATCGGTGGCGCATAACCGTTGAGGTTAGAGAGCAGCGTGATCTTCACGCACTGCATCATTTTTGTGGTTTCCGCGCTCTTCTGGCGCAGCACGCTGGCCAGCGGAGAGATAAAGCCGTACGCCAGCAAAATACCGAGGAAGGTACCCACCATCGCATGGGCAATCAGCGCGCCGAGCTCGGCTGCCGGACGGTCTGCCGAGGCCAGGGCGTGCACCACCCCCATGACCGCAGCAACGATACCGAATGCCGGAAGCGAGTCGCCGACCAGCGCCAGGCTGTTAGCCGGCACTTCCGATTCGCTTTCATGGGTTTCAATCTCTTCATCCATCAGCGCTTCGATTTCGAAGGTATTCATGTTGCCGCTGATGATCAGTCGCAGATAGTCGACGATGAAATCCAGCATCATGGCATCAGCGAGAATGCGCGGATAGCTGGCAAAAATTTCGCTCTCTTTCGGGTTTTCAATATCCCGCTCAAGCGAGAACATGCCCTGCTGACGCGACTTCGCCATCAGGCGATAGAGCAGTGCCAGCAGATCCATATACATGCTTTTGGTGTATTTTGAGCGACGGAACAGCAACGGAATTGCTTTCAGCGTGCCCTTGATCGATTTACCGTTGTTGCCAACGATAAAAGCCCCTACCCCTGCGCCGCCGATGATAATAAGTTCAGCCGGTTGATAGAGTGCTCCAAGGTGCCCGCCGGTCATCATGTAACCGCCGAAAACTGTACCGAGAACTACCAGGTAACCTAATAAGATAAGCACGACATCATCCTTCCGCTAGTGACTATGGCAAGGACGTCCAGCTCGCAGCGTTGACCGTTCGCGGGGTAAAAAAAAGCAGCGGTAATCGCTTACCGCTGCTGGAATCTTTCCCACACGTTCGGGTTAAACAGCTTGTTCGATCTGTTCATCCAGCAGTTGTGGAATAATATCGGCAGCATCCCGGGAAAGTTTACGTCTTTTTACTGCTCGGGAAGGAGGCTGACATAAACTACAGGCGAAGCTGCCTGCAGGTTGGTGAGCATGGGTAATGAAATTGCCGTTGCAGCAGTTGCAGCGCGACAGCTCAAGCATTCCGCTCTCAACAAAACGCACCAGCGTCCATGCGCGGGTCAGCGCCAGCAGAGGACCTTCTTCCTGCTGTGGGCATTGTTCAAGGTAAAGTTTGTAGGCTTTGATCACGGCGTCAACGCCGCTACACAAACCGGTTTTGAGAAGATACTGCCAGGCATTACAGAACATGGAAGCGTGAATATTCTGCTCCCACGTCATAAACCAGTCGGTAGAAAACGGCAGCATGCCTTTCGGCGGGGGACTACCACGTAACTCTTTGTACAGTTTGATGAGACGACCACGGCTCAACTGCGTCTCGCTTTCCAGCATTTGTAAACGAGCACCCAGCGTAATCAGCTCCATGGCCAACTGTATGTCACGCGCTTCCTGAACAATGCTTTTCTCGCTCATTGCTAGGCCCTTTTCTTACGGGCTACGTCATCAGGCTGGCTGATTTCGTTAAGCAAGCGAGTAGAGAGAAGAATACCGGTATGGATCTGTTGAAGATCGTCTACACGGGACTCCTGCGTCAGACGCGTTATTGTCTGTGAATCATCGAAACGGAACTGGCAAACCAGTTGATTCGTTTCAGCCAGTTTAACCATCTGCGGGAGGGTTAAACCGCCCAGCATGGTTGCCATCTCTTCGTTAATACCCAGACGAAACATCGCGGACGCCTTGTCCTGACTAATCAAACGCTGCGCGAGCAGTAAATACGACAAATTGATGTCATAGATATGTTTTAGGGAAGTTGCGATTAAGTGGTCCGCAGCTCCCGATATGACGCCCCAAACCGTCCTTTATCGACGTCCTGTGGCTCAATTTTCCAATTTTC